>JAADGH010000039.1 GCA_013152475.1 Planctomycetota bacterium | reverse complement strand
ACAACGGCGAGAAGATCGACAACCTGCTGAAGACGACCATCGCCCGCGTGACGGAGGAGTTGGACAAGCCGTGGTGCGTGTCGGTCTTCAAGGACAACGCCGGCATTATTCGCTTTGACGAAACTTACGACATCTGCTTCAAGGTCGAGACGCACAACCACCCCTCCGCCATCGAGCCCTATGGCGGCGCGGCGACCGGCACGGGCGGCGTGATCCGCGATCCTCTCGGCACGGGTCTCGGCGCGAAGCCGATCCTCTGCACCGACATCTTCTGCTTTGGCCCGCCGGACCTGCCCCACAAGGACGTGCCCCCCGGGGCGCTGCACCCGAAGCGGGTCTTCAAGGGGGTGGTTTCCGGTGTGCGCGACTACGGCAACCGCATGGGCATCCCCACCGCCAACGGCGCGATCTACTTCGACGAGCGATACATCGGCAACCCGCTCGTCTACTGCGGCAACCTCGGCATCATCCCCCGGGGCAAGTCGGAGAAGGCGCCGAAGGTGGGCGATCTGGCCATCGTCATCGGCGGGCGGACGGGGCGCGACGGCATCCACGGCGCCACGTTCTCGTCGGTGGAGCTGCACGAGGAGTCGGAGGTCGTGTCGAGCGGCGCCGTGCAGATCGGCAATCCCATCACCGAGAAGAAGATGGCGGATACCCTCCTCCAGGCGCGCGACCGGGGACTTTACAACTGCATCACCGACTGCGGCGCGGGGGGGTTGTCGTCGGCCGTGGGCGAGATGGGCGAGGAGATCGGCGCGGAGGTGGACCTGGAGAAGGTCCCGCTCAAGTACGAGGGGCTCTCCTACACCGAGATATGGATTTCGGAGGCGCAGGAACGGATGGTCCTGGCCGTGCCGCCGGAGAAGGAGGCGGAGATACTGGCGCTCTTCGAGGCGGAGGACGTGGAGGCCACGACGATCGGGCGCTTCACCGGCAGCAAGCGGCTGGTCCTTCGATACGAGGGGACCCTCGTCGCCGACCTGGACGTGGACTTCCTCCACAACGGCCTGCCGCGCCTGGAGCGCAAGGCCGTGTGGGAGCCGCAGAAATTCATGGAACCGAAACTCCCGGAAAAGGAAAATTACGGCGGCGACCTGAAGAAGATCCTGTCGGCGTGGAACGTGTGCAGCAAGGAGTGGGTGATCCGGCAGTACGACCACGAGGTGCAGGGCGCCAGCGCGCTCAAGCCGCTGGTCGGCGTCATGAACGACGGTCCCGGCGACGCGTGCATCATCCGGCCGGTGCTCGACTCGGCGCGCGGCGTGATCATCTCCTGCGGGATGAACCCGAAGTACAGCGACATCGACCCGTACCATATGGCGGCCTCGGCCATCGACGAAGCCATCCGCCAAGTCATCGCCGTCGGCGGGTCGCTGGAGCAGGCGGCCATCCTCGACAACTTCTGCTGGGGCAACACGAACAAGCCCGACCGCGTGGGCGGGCTGGTGCGCGCGGCGCAGGCGTGCTACGACGTGGCCGTCGTATACGGTACGCCCTTCATCTCGGGCAAGGACAGCCTGAACAACGAGTTCCGCGTCGGCGACAAGACGACCGCCATCCCCGGCACGCTGCTGATCTCGGCGGTCGCCGTCATGCCGGACGTGACGAAGGCGGTCTCGATGGACGCGAAGGAGGCGGGCAACCTGGTCTATGTCGTCGGACTGACGAGGGACGAGCTGGGCGCATCGCACTACTTCGAGCTCTACGGCTCCGTCGGCAACGGCGTGCCGAAGGTGGATGCGGAGCTGGGGAAGCGGATCTTCGACGGCCTCGCGGCGGCAACGGATCAACGCCTGGTCCGGGCCTGCCACGACTGCTCCGAGGGGGGCATCGCTGTGGCCGCGGCGGAGATGGCCTTTGCCGGTGGTCGAGGCATGAAGCTGGACTTGACCGACGTGCCGCGAGTGGACGATGTGACACGCGACGACCAGATTCTTTTCTCCGAATCCAACTCGCGGTTCATCGTCGAGGTGAAGCCGGAGAACAGGGAGAAGTTCGAGGCCGCGCTGGGCGGCGTCCCCTTTGCGCAGATCGGCGAGGTGACGGAGGGGGATGTGTTCCAGGTGGCTGGGCTCGATGGCAAGGCGGTTATCGAGGAAAAGATCGCCGACCTGAAAGAGGCCTGGCAGGCGCCGCTTCGGTGGTGAGTCACATGTGGCGCCGACGGCCGGGCCAGTGTGGTTCTGGATTGACAGGAATCGCCTGCGACGTTAAGATGAAGAATAGGACAAGAAGGAGAGGAACGCACCGCACGTTGCTGAAGCTATCGTTGCCCGAAGGACATGATCGATGACGGATCTGCTGCGGAGGATCAAGCGTGCGGTACTGGCGGGGCGATACGCGTTCAGTGAGAAGGCCCGTCTGGAGATGGAAGCGGATGGGATTGTAGAGCTCGATGTGGCGGAGTCGATCCTGAATGCGGTGGCGATCTACAAGAAAATTCGCTCACGGAGTCCATTCCGGCGTCGGGCCAGGATACCTGTACGTCATTCAAAGCACGAATCTGGATGGCTTGATGATCTACTCGAAAGGCAAGCTTGTGACGGAAGCCGAGGCGGAAACCTACTATTTTCTCATCTCCTCAAAGAGGGCAATCTGAGCAAGGAGAACTACTGACATGCGTATTACGGTTTGCCCATCCTGCGGCAGCAGCAAGGTCAAGAAGGTGCGGCGAAAGTGGACCGGCGAATTCCAGGGCCATGTTTACATCATACCGTCGCTGGAGTTCCACGAATGCCCTGATTGCGGCGAGAGAATCTATGATCGGGATGCCATGCGAAAAATCGAAGCGCACTCGCCCGCCTTCAGCGCACACGGTTCCGGGGTGAAGTCTTGATTCCCCGCTTTTCCGGGATTGTGCTCTCGCCAGGTATGACATGAGCAATGTGAACGTATTGATCCTACGAACCGCAGGCACGAACTGCGATGTGGAAACGGCGTACGGCTTCGAGAAGGTCGGCGGCGCGCCGGAGTTCATGCACATCAACCGGGTCTTCGAGGACCCGGCCCAACTCGACGCGTTCCAGATCATGGCCATCCCCGGTGGGTTCACCTACGGCGACGACATCGCCTCGGGGAAGGTGCTCGCCAACGAGCTGCGCTTCAAGCTGCGCGACGCCGTGCAGAAGTTCATCGACGACGGCAAGCTCATCATCGGCATCTGCAACGGCTTCCAGGTCCTCGTCAAGGCGGGCCTGCTGCCCTGGCAGGGCGGCAACACGGATGCAACGCTGACGTTCAACGACTCGGACAAGTTTGAGGCCCGATGGGTCTACCTGAAGGCCTGCTCCGGCAAGTCCGTCTTCGTCAACGAGGGGGACGATATCTACACCCCCGTGGCCCACGGAGAAGGGAAGTTCGTGCCGCGCGATGACGGCGTCCTCTCGCAATTGGAGAAAGACGGGCAAGTCATCTTCCGCTATACTGACCCGGATGGCGAACCGGCCGGATACCCCTGGAACCCGAACGGGGCCATCGGCAACATCGCAGGCATCTGCGATCCAACCGGCCGGATTCTCGGCATGATGCCCCACCCCGAGCGGCACATCCATCCCACCCAGCACCCCCGCTGGACGCGCGAGGGACTGAAGGAGGAGGGCGACGGGCTGAAGATCTTTCGCAATGCCGTAACTTTTGCGAAGGAGAATCTCGCCTGACCCCGAGCGACGTCGCGCGTGCGCCGAACGGCCGAGGTTGC
>JAADGH010000099.1 GCA_013152475.1 Planctomycetota bacterium | reverse complement strand
CCGCGTTGCCCTCGCTCTACGCAGAGGAAACCGAAGACGTCATGGCACCTACAAAAGCGAGCCCGAAGCGAACTTCTGTAGGCCAGGAGGAGTTTTTGTCTTGCTCTTGTCCTTTATAGATGCTTCGTCGTCCCGCCTGTGGCGTGACGCTTCGCAATGACGAGGGCGCGGGTTCAGCAAACCGAGTTTCGCAACCCAAATGGCCGACAGTGGTTACGCTTGATCCCGTCCGCATTCTGGGGAACGTCCTGGCGAATCCGAACCGAAAAGAATTCTCGATCTATCTCCGCGATTTCTGCCGAGGGACGGTATGGACCACGTTTGAGCGGAACTGGCTGGGCGACACGCCAACGACATCGCGAAATTTTCGGGCGAAATAACTCTGCCGGGAATAGCCCACTTCATGGGCGATCTCGCTCATCCGGAGCTGGGTGTTGCGGAGCAGTCTTTTTGCCCGTTCGATTCGGAGCTCGGTAAGGTAGTCCGTGACCGTCATTCGGGTGATCCGCTTGAAGAGCCGGCTGAAATAGGCCGGATTGAGGTGGATGACTTCGGCGATCATGCCGGCGGACAGCGGCTCGCTCAGTCGGGTTTTCATAAGGCCGATGGCGGTCTGGATGGGTTTGTATTGCCGGAGGACGATTTCCTGCTCGATGGCGCGGTCGCTCATCGATTCGGCGAGTTGGGTGACCGCCAGAAAGAGCAGATCGCCCATGCGCCGCAGCTTCTTGGCGCTGATTCGCGGGAGGGAGTTGTAGGCCTGCCGGAGGGCGCGCAGGTCGATGTCGAGGTCCGAAACGCGCCGTGCAATGTCGGAGAACCCCAGTCTGTCCTGGGCGAGTGTGATGGCTTGGCCGGAGAAGATCGTTGCGATGTGTTTCTCGCGGGCGATGATGGGCACAATGATCTCTGTGGCCCCGGCGTGGCAGGTGTTGACGAACGGTTTCTTTCGGCGGCGGGCCTCGGCGTTCATGCGGTGGTAGTCGTAGCCGCCGCAGCTTTTCATCTTGGTATTTGATTTTACGATCTCGCAGAATCTGCCGTGATGGGCGTGGTAAACCCAGTCGAGGCGGTCTTCGGGCATTGGGGGGTGTGTCCACGGGGGGAAGGAGACGCAGGCCTCCAGGCCGCTCATCTCCTCGAAGGTCATCAGGACGTGTTGCAGTTTGGCTCGCGGAAGACGCGTCATGGCTCTTCGGCGGTTTGCCGTTCAAGTAAGTTTGTTCAATAGGAGCGTGGCCAATGTGAGATATGTGGTAATGCTTGTCACATCATTTAAAATCGTGACGAACGGGCCCGCTGCCAGCGCGGGGTCGATGCCAATCGAATTGAAAACAAGGGGGATGACCGTACCGTTGATCACGGCCACAACCACGGCGATGAACACGGCAGTGGTGATCACACAAGAGAAGGCGATCTGACCGTACAACAGGGCCGCCATCAACCCGGCGGTCACGCCGCAGAAGGCGCCGAGCATGATTCCGACTGCGAACTCACGGACGATGAGGCGCAGTATCTTCCCTCGTGTGATATCGCCAAGGGCGATCCCTCGCACGACGATGGTGGCCGCTTGAATAGCCACATTGCCGCCGAGGAGGGGGATGATGGGAAGGAAAGAGGCCAGGGCAACGACTTTGCTGATGCTGCCCTGAAAGCTGCTGACCACGGTGGAGATGATGAGCCCGCCGATGAGGGTGAGAATCAGCCAGGGAAGACGGAGCCATACTTTTCGGGGCAAGGAGGCGTGGAGGGGATCGCGTTCCCCCGTTCCGGCCATGCGATACATGTCTTCCGAGACCTCGTCCTCTATGGCCTCGATTACATCGTCTACGGTGACCACGCCGAGGAGCTTGTTGGCCTTGTCCACAACAGGCAGGGCGTCAAGATCGTACCGGCGGACGAGGTTGCCCACTTCCTCTTGGTCTGTGTCGGCCGTGACGGAGATTACATTATCATCCATGATCTCCCGTATCTTGGCATCGGGCCGGCCGAAGACGAGTTTGTGTAGAGGAACATACCCCACAAGTTTTTCGCCGGAATCCACGACATAGGGCCACTGGACGCCTTCCGAGGCGCTGCCCCGCTGCGTCTCGCGGATCGCCTCGGCCACCGTCATTTCTTTTTGCAGTTTGACCACCTCCGTGGTCATTACACCGCCGGCCGAGTCCTCGGGGTATTCGAGCAACTGCTCGACCTGCTCGGCAATTTCCGGCTCCATCCGGCCGAGCAGTTTGGATGCGTCTTCCTGGGCCACGGCGGCGAGCAGATCGGCGGCTTCGTCCGGCGGCAGCTCCTCCAGGACCTTGATCACCCTGTCATACTCCGACTCCGCGATGATCTCCTGCTGGGACTGCTGGTCCGCCTCGTCGAGCATCTCGGCCGCAGCCTCAACGCTCATGGCCTCGAAGAGGAGGGCCTTCTCGTGGGGCTCGAACTCATCGAGCATTTCGGCGAGGTCCGCCGGGTGCATATCCCGGACTGCTCGCACAAGGGACCGGCTGTCGCCGCGTTCAAGCAGGCCGCGGATGGTTTCGGCTTCCTCCCGGTATTTTTCGGTCGATTCACCCATGAGGCGAGTTCCACTTCGTGTCAGATCGTGGCGACACAGTGTATCAGATGCATAATCCGGCGGAAAGGGAAATCCGAGGGCCTCTCACTTCAAAGCGGATGGCGGTCCGGCTGTTGGCGGAGCATCGGCAAGGGGGAGTTGTTCCGGTTGCGGTTCGGCAGGTGTTTGGAGGATGCGCGCGAGGTGGATGAGTTTTTCTTCGGTACCGTCGATGACACAAGCCGAGACGATGCCGGCCTGCCGCCAGAGGACGACGGGCTTCTTTTCGGCCGTGCCCAGCGCGAGATTCCCCTCGATTTTTGTCGTATGACCCGAGGACAGGGTTGGTTTGTCGACCAGCATGAACAGGGCGAGCGTGCAGGCAGGGACCTTCGCGCCTCCCGGCTGGTGGTACATGACGCATGCCGCGGGCCTTCCCATGAGGTGACAGAGGCGCCCGCCCACAAGCTGGAAATGCTCAGCGGCCAGGGAGTGCACCTTTAGGGGGAAACCAAACTTTGTTCGGAAGTACTCGCTCACCACTGCGGGGTCCTGGGAGACGATGCCCATGGGCAGTTCGTCACGAAGAAACTTCTCGTGTCGGTCTGCAGAGGCGAACATGAGCGCGGACTCTGCGGAAGGGACAATCCATTCCCGGACGACGTCCACGGAAAACGCCAGCGCGCCAATGCTGGCCAGAACCAGGCCAGCGACAACGAGCGAGGCGCGGGACCGTTTTCGCTTTTTTTCGAAGGGGATGGCTTGGCAGATTCGGTCGTGAAGTCCTTCCGGCTTGGGTGTACGGAGGAGGCCGGCGCGGATGATCTCCTGAAGGTTTTTCTCCTCCTCAAATCGCTCGCCGCACTCCGTGCAAAAATTGATGTGTTCCAACACATCGAGGTTTGTTTCGACATCCAACTCGTCATCGAGGAAGGGATGGATGTATTTGCGTACCTCTTCACAATCCATGCTTTCGGTCCTTGACAAAACCGAGCGCCTTGGCGTGTTGCCAGAGGTCCTGCTTCAGCAAGCGACGAGCTCGATACAGCCGCGACATGACCGTCCCCGCTGGCGCGCCGGTGATTTCGGCGATCTCGCCGTAGGAGAAACCCTCCAGGGTGGAGAGCAGAAGCACCTCCCGGAAGCACTCGGGCAGGCGTTGCAAGGAGGCCCGCAGGCGATCGTCAATGACCTGAGCCAGTCGTTCCATGTCGAACGTGGAGATGGCGGCTTCCATCTCGGTGTGGGCCGCCTCGGAGATGGACTCGATCTCTTCAAACTCCCCCTCCATTTGGTCGTCTTTTCTGTTGTGCAGCTTGCCCTGCCAAGTGTCGTGCAACACGGCGAAAAGCCAATTCCTGGGGGGCATTCGCGGATCGACGTGGGGGTAGGAATGATAGGCATGAAGCAGGGCCTCGCGGACGAGCTCCTCCGCGTCCGGAGACTGCCCGCACAAGCGGAAAGCGAGATTGAACAGCGCACTGGTGTGCGCGAATGCTGTCGCGCGGAATTCTTCTTGACGGTCTGTGTTCATTGCAATCAACCCCTCTTTTCCTGGCCCGATGTCACGTTTCCTCGAAGGATATTCCGTATCACCGTCGCCGCGGCATCGGCGACTTCTTGCGCCGCGTCGGCTGCGGGACATAGATCGGCTGGGGATGCCTGGGCCCCGTGTCGCGCTCCTGCAGCATCCTCGCCCGCGGGCTGGGCACATCTTTGCCGGTGACGCGGATCTCGCCGAAGCCCTTGTTGGCGTAATCGTATTTGAAGAGGTTCGGGTTGTTGAATGTTCGGTTCACACGCAGCCCCTTGAGGTCGAGCTCAAGTTTCGTACCGCTGTCGGGCCAGATCAGCGTTATCGCGTGGGGCAGATCATACTTCGTACGCTTCACAAAATCAGAGAAAGCGGCGTCCAGCTTGATTTCGCCGATGTCCGGCTTGAACAGTTGATGCCGCTCGATATGCAGGGTGGTCCGGTTGACCCATATCTTTGAATAGAGCTTGTTCGGGTATTTGCCGTTCAGGACGACGATCACGTAGTAGTTGGGATTCGGCACCTCGACGAAGGTGATCCGATATTCAAAGCCAGCGTCCCGGCTGAGCTCGGTACAAAAGATGGCCCTCAGGATGTCCAGAGGGTTGAAGGCCAGGCGCTTGCCTCGGTTATTGAGCGGCTCGTTCAGCTTCCCCACATAGATGCTTTTTTGCTGGTAGTAAAGCACCCAGAAGTTTTCCCCATCGCAGATGGCATCGAGTCGAATGGGAGAGTGGTGCTTCGCAATGCTGAGGCGGATCTTGTTCGGCTTCAGCAGGACTATGCTGCCGCTGAGCCTTTGGCTGCCAAACGGTTGGTTGCGGCTCGACACCCTTGCGTTGACGGGCTGGGAGGAAAAATTCTTGAGGACATAGTACCGCTTCTCCAGCGTGGCCAGCAGTTCCTGCGGATCAAGGTCCTGATAGACGAAGGTCTTCTTACCGGTCTCCTGCGGGATCTCATCCTTGACCTCCTTTTCTTTGCAGCCCCAGAGGAGGATGCTGACGAGAGCCGTGATGCCCCATTTGATGTGCCATTTTCTTATCATCCTGTCTCACTTACTCCGAAAGCTCATTGAGAATCGAACGGACGTACGTCACGTCTCGCGCCGCGGCCACGTTCGGATCGCCAAGGCCACAATACTCCACGGTCACCGGGCCGTCGTACCCTGTTTTTTGGAGCGCCGCGAGGACGTTGAAGAAGTCGATGTCGCCTGATTCCAGGAGCGTACTGTAGCTGTAAGTCCCATTCACGTTGATGCAGTTTTTCAGGTGGGCCAGCCCGATTTTGCCCTCCAGCATCTCGATCGCCTGGACGCCGTCCTCTGCCGTTGAGGTGGCATACATATTTCCGGGATCGGGATTCGCAAGGACGGCTGGAGACCCGACCATGTCGAGGAGCTTCCGTGTGGATGCCGCCGTGTCGTGGAGGGTGTTCATGTGGATTTCAAGCGTCAGGACCACCCCTTCGCTCTGGGCCTGCGCGCCCAATTGACGAAGGGCCTCGGCGGCGCGCTCGTAATGTTCCTCCGTTGCGAGGGCCGAGCCGTTGCGCCCGTAGTCCCCTGGATTGTCGCCCGCGAGACTCCCCACACCTCCGTTCATGATCTGGATGCCGTAGTTTCGCACCAGCGAAATCCACTCGGCCATTCGCTCGACGCTTCGTTTTGCCTCGTCGCGATCGTCCTGGATGAAGTTGCCGGGAAAATCAATGACCGAAATGTCCACTCCATACTTCGCGGCGGCTTCAATAATCTCATCAAGGGACGTCTTGAGATCGTCCGCGTCAAAATGCTTTCCGTTCAGCTCGATACCGTCCCATCCATATTGTGCGGCCTTCTTCAGGGCGCGATCGAGAGGGTAGGCGCGAAAGGTGTAACTGTGCATACAGAGCCGCATAGATCCTCCGAGAATTTCCAACTATCGCACACCGGGGTTTGGCTTGCCTCTCCACAGATAATTTACCAGATCGCCCCGCCGGGGTTCAAGAGAAATCTTGGCCGTGACGCCGCCTTAACCGGAACGGCCCCGCACTCCCCCCTTGACATTGACCGTGCGCTTCGGTAAAAGAACGCCCTTTGACTGAGTTCACGTCCCAGAAGGAGGAGGACAATGCCCAGGACTTGGCGTATTGAGGCGAAGCGGGACGCATCGGCCCGCCCGGTGCGGGTGGTCCTTTTCGGGCTCGGCCCCATCGGCGTCTTGGCAGGAAAGCTCGTCCACTCCAAGGAGTGCCTCGAGATCGTGGGGGCCATTGATATCGACCCGAAGAAAGTCGGGAAAGATGTGGGAGAACTTCTCGGAACGGCGAAAGTCGGCGTGGTGGTCAGTGACCGTGTGACAGAAACGCTCACCGCAGCCAAGGCGGACATCGCGGTGCAGACCACAAGTTCGCATATGCCGAATGTGGGACCACAGCTTGCGGACATCATTGCGACGGGGACGAACATCGTATCCTCGACCGAAGAGCTGCTGTATCCATATCTCCAATCCTCCGAGATCGGGGATGAGATTGACAAGCTGGCGAAGGAACATGGGGTGACGGTGCTTGGCACAGGGGTAAACCCCGGGTTCGTGATGGACACGCTTGCGCTGGTCACGACCTTCGCCTGCCGGGAGGTCCGGTCGATCAGGGTGACGCGTGTCGTTGATGCGGCGACGCGCCGTGGGCCGCTGCAGCGGAAGGTGGGCGCGGGCATGGCGCCGGAGGAGTTCAGGTGCGAGGTCGAGGCCGGCCGGATGGGGCACGTGGGATTGGTCGAGTCGATTGCATTCCTGGCGAGCGGCCTGGGGTGGGCGGTGGACCGGATCGAGGAGCAAATCGAGCCGGTGGTCGCGGACGCCTCTGTGAAGACGGATTATTTTGACGTCCGCCCGGGCCAGGTGAAGGGCATCCACCAGACCGGCGCGGGGTGGGTGAAGGGCGAGAAGGTCATCGAGATGGATCTGCTGATGTGCATGGCCCCCGATGAGCCGGGCGACAGGATTCAGGTATCGGGCGACCCCGATATGGATATTCGTATATGCGGAGGCACGCCGGGCGACGTGGCCACGCCGGCGGCGCTGGTGAATGCAATACCGCGTGTGCTGGCGGCGGCGCCCGGGCTGGTGACCATGAAGGATATTTCGCTTCCATCGGTGTTGGCGGCGGGGCGGATGCGCATTGAGGGAAGGGCGGGGGGATAGGGCGGAATTTTGCGGGGGACCTGTAGTTTTCGCTTGAAATTCGCCAATTAAATGAGAAAATGAAGGATCTAAGTGATGGAGCTTGGGGCATACTGGAGACCGCGCTAGCGTAGCTCAATGGTAGAGCGGCTGATTTGTAATCAGCAGGCTGAGGGTTCGAGTCCCCCCGCTAGCTCCATAAGTAGCGTGATAGCAAGGGGCTGTGCTAAAGGCCTTCGATTCGGCGGGGAGATGTCCGAGCGGCCAAAGGAAGCAGACTGTAAATCTGTTGGCAATGCCTTCGCAGGTTCGAATCCTGCTCTCCCCACCACGTTCAGCGATTTGGGATCGAAGGAAGGACGGACGTAAGGCGGGCGTAGCTCAACGGCAGAGCCCTGGCCTTCCAAGCCAGTCATGTGGGTTCGATTCCCATCGCCCGCTCCACCCGCCAGGCCGTTCACGCCGAAAAATCTCCTTCCGAAGAAAAAAAGTTGTTGACAAGGCGCGCCTTCGGTGCTATCATTACTGTCTTGCGACTATAGCGCCGTCGCATGCTGAGGGAAAAGCAACCAAATTGCGGCAATTTGGTTTCTGATAGCGGCTTACGCTGTTGACCCATAGGCTGCTGTAGCTCAGTTGGTAGAGCGCGTCCTTGGTAAGGACGAGGTCACGGGTTCGACTCCCGTCAGCAGCTCTGTTGCCTCGACGAGGCCGGGCGTGAGCGGTATGGGGATGGCGCAGGAGTGCCTTTGCCCCGAGGAGGTATGGAACCGTGCGGGAGTATGTTTCGTTGGAATGTAAGAAGTGCGGCACGCGGAACTATCGCACGCCGAAGCAAGTGAAGGGCGAGCAGAAGAAGAAACTTGAACTCAAGAAGTACTGTAAGGTGTGCCGGGCCCACGTGGTCCATACGGAAAAGCGAAAGTAGTTTCTTGCTCGCAGGTGCGTAGCTCCAACTGGCAGAGCGCCGGACTCCAAATCCGGATGTTGTGGGTTCGAATCCCTCCGCACCTGCCAGAATTATTGACGGGAGCCTTGGATGGGGTTCACGTTTTACAAAAAGGGTCATGGCAGATACGCGCGGTGGGTGACGGCGGCCGGCTTGGCCGTGATTCTGCTCTTCGGGTGCTGGGATATCTATGAGGGCCTTGGGTCCGGCGAGGGGCAGACGCCGTGGGAGGTCCTCGGCATCGGAGTGACGCGCGACGCCATAAGCGCGGCGGTTGTCTTCGTGATGGGGCTGTCGTTCGTTGCCGTTTTGACGTACGGCTTCCAGTCGCGGATATGGGGGCTGCGGGGCATGGGCGAGAAAGGTTGTTCGTTCATTGACTTCCTGATCGACGTCGAGGCGGAGTTGAGAAAGGTGGCCTGGCCGAACCGAAAGGACCTGGTTAACTCGACCTGGGTGGTGGTGATTACCATGGTCGTGTTCGCCCTCTTTCTGATGGTGATGGATCGGGTGCTTCAGCTGGCAATGAGCAGTATTGGAGTCCTGTAAAAAATGGATGGTACGGAAACCATGCCGAAGAAATGGTTCGTTCTTCGTGTGCAGTCCGGAAAAGAAGACACGATAAAGAGAAATCTTGAGAAGCGTGTGAAGGCCGCCGGTTTGGAGGAAGAGATCGGGCGAGTGCTCGTTCCGACCGAAACGGTGGCCGAGATCCGGCGTGGCAAGCGCACCGAACGAAAACGAAAGAAGTTTCCGGGGTACATTTTCGTGGAAATGGAAGCCGATGAAAAGAACCAAGTCACGGAACAGAGCTGGTTCCTGATTCGAGAGACTCCGGGGATTGGCGACTTTGTGGGCCCTGCCTCCCGGCCGTCACCCATGTCCGAACGCGAAGTGGACAAAATGCTTGGCGAGGAGGAGAAGGCGGATGTCACGCCGGCGGTGCCGATCGGCTTCAAGGTGGGGGACAGCGTAAAGATAAAGGAAGGCCCCTTTGAGAACTTCGACGGCATCATCGACGAGGTCTATCCGAACAAGGGGACGGTGAAGGTGATTGTGACGATCTTCGGGCGGGGCACGCCCGTGGAGCTCGAATACTGGCAGGTTGAGAGTAACTAATCATGGCGAAGCCGTTGATGGCAAAAATCAAGCTGCAGGTGCCCGGAGGCCAGGCCACACCGGCGCCTCCGGTGGGACCGGCGCTGGGACAGCACGGTGTGAATATCGGTGAGTTCGTCAGCCGCTTCAATGCGCAGACGCACGACGCCAATGGCATGATCATCCCGGTGGAGATCTCCGTTTACCGGGACCGGTCGTTTGACTTTATTACCAAGTCGCCCCCTGCGGCGGTGCTGTTGAAAAAAATGGCGAAGAACACAGAAGGCGGCGAGGGGATCGCCCAGGGAGCGGGCGAGGCGGGGAAGCAGATCGTCGGCTCCGTGACCCGGGCCCAACTCGAGGAAATCGCAAAGACGAAGATGGCGGACCTGAATGCCTCCAACTTGGATGCCGCGGTCAAGATGATCGCCGGCACCGCGAAGAGCATGGGACTGGAGGTCGAAGAATAACGATGGCAAAGAGAAGCAAACGATATGAAGACGCCCGATCTGCGATAGACCGCGGGAAGAGATGCACGGTAGGCGAAGCGATCAGTCTCTTGAAGGGGCTGGCCCCAACCAAGTTCGATCAGACGGTGGAGATCGCGATCAAGTTGAATATTGACGACAAACAGTCGGACCAGAAGGTTCGCGGCGCCTTCTCGCTGCCGAAGGGGATCGGCCGAGAGGTGAGGGTGGTCGTGTTTGCCGCCGGGGACAAGGCCAAGGATGCCGAGGATGCGGGTGCGGATGTGGTGGGCGCCGAGGATCTGGTCGAACGCATCGGGGGCGGGTGGATGGATTTTGACGTGGCCCTGGCGACGCCCGACATGATGCGCCTCGTGGGGAAGCTCGGTCGTGTCCTCGGGCCGGCGGGGATGATGCCCTCACCCAAATCCGGGACCGTGGTGGAGAATGTGGGCGATGCCGTTCGTGAATTCAAGGCCGGCAAGCTGGAATATCGAAATGACAGCGGCGGCAATATCCATGCGGTGGTAGGGAAGCTGTCGTTCTCCAACGCGGACTTGGAGGAGAATATCGAGGCCTTTATCCGGCACATCGCCGGCGCGCGGCCCGCGCCGGTGAAAGGGACGTATATGGAGAGCGTGTCGATCTCGTCCTCCATGAGCCCCGGCATCAAACTGGCTGTATCCGTATGAGAATTTCGTTCGGGATGGAACGATGTCAAAGCGTGTAAATCGATTGATGGTTGAGGAACTGGCGGAGTTCTTTAAGGCCATGGACCCGTGTGTCCTGATCAGTTACCAGAAGGTGACGGCGGAGGCAGCGACCAAGATGCGCGCGGCCCTTCGGGAGAAGGACATCGATCTTCGCGTCATCAAGAACAGCCTTTCGCAGCTTGCCATGAGGAACCTGGGGCACATGGACATGGCGGATATGATTGACGGCCCCATCGCAATGGCCAAGGGCGGTGGAGACCCCATCGTGCTGGCCAAGGCCGTGGCCGAGTGCACCAAAGGGAACGATGCCCTTGTTATTCGGGGGGGGTATGCCGAAGGAAAGGCGCTCGACGCCTCGCAGATCGCTACCTTTGCCAGAATGCCGGGCCGCGAGGGTCTGCTGGCTCAGATACTATCGGGCATCAACGGCCCCCTGGTCGGCGTGGCGGGGATGTTTGCGAGCATACAGCGGAGTCTGGCAACGGCCCTGAAGGCGATTGCCGACCAGAAAGCGGAGCAAGCGCAGCAGACGTGACGCTGACGGCACATAGCATACATTTGGGATTCAGATACGGGATTTGACCTGGAGGAATTACGATGGCGGAAGAAAAAGAAACGACAGCCGTCGAGGAAAAGGCGAGCGCGGAGCCTTCGCCCAAGATCGCGGAGATCCTCGACAAGGTCAGCGAGCTGACACTGCTCGAAGCTGCTGAGCTGGTTAAGGCGTTTGAGGAGAGATTCGGCGTTTCGGCGGCGCCGGTCGCCATTGCCGGCGGCGCGATGCCGGGCGGCGAGGCCGCGGCGGAGGAGGCCGAGGAGAAAACGGAATTCACCGTGGAGCTGAAGGACTTTGGCAGCAACAAGATCGCCGTCATCAAGGCCGTTCGCGCCCTCACGACGCTCGGTCTGAAAGAGGCCAAGGCCCTTGTGGACTCCGCCCCGAAGCCGGTGAAGGAGAATGTTCCCAAGGAAGAGGCCGAGAAAGCGAAGGAGGAACTTGAGAAGGCAGGAGCGACTGTTGAGCTCAAGTAGCCGTGGCAGGTCCTGTTCCGGCCTGCGGTTCCGGGGAAAGACTACACGCATGTACTTGCGCGGAGATAAGACGTAATGGACATTCGAAACTATGGAAAAGTTGGCGATCTCGTGGAGATCCCCAACCTGACCGAGATTCAGACCAAGTGCTATGCGGACTTCCTTCAGGTGGATGTGACGCCCGCGAAACGGAAAAACCAGGGCTTGGAGGCGATCCTCCGGGAAATCTTCCCGATCGAAAACTACGACGGAACGATGAAACTCGAGTACATGAAGTACGAGCTCGGACGACCGAGGTACTCGCCCGATGAGTGCCGCGAGCTGCGGCTTACCTATGGGTATCCGTTTCGCGTATGGCTCCGGCTCACGCGGAAAGACGAGCCCATGGAGGAACTCGTCTATCTGGGTGATGTGCCGAAAATGATCGGCGGCGGGGAGTTCATCATCAATGGCGCCGAGCGCGTGATCGTGACGCAGTTGCATAGATCGCCGGGCGTGGACTTCATCGAGGAGGCGGATCCGTCCGACCGTCGCCTGCACGCCTGCCGCATCATTCCCGAGCGGGGGAGCTGGATCGAACTCAACGTGAGCAAAAAAGAAGTGCTCAGCATGCGCATCGACCAGAGCGGCAAGATGCCGGCGACGTGCCCCCTTCGCGCCATGGCCCCGGACTGCTCGACGAACGCGCAGATTCTCCGCACATTCTATCAAACGAAAAAAGTGGCCCTGAAAGGGCCCAAGTCGGTGGAGCAGTTGGTTGGCAGTTGGGTGGTCGAAGACATCGTGGACAAGGAGACCGGCGAGGTGATCGTTGAGAGCGCCTGCCAGGTTCCTTCCGATAAGGTGCAGGCCATCGTCGATGCGAAGATCAAGACCATTGAGGTCGTCGATGCGCCGGACGATCTGCTGATCCTGAACACGATTGCAGAGGACCCGACCGGGTCGCACGAGGAGGCGCTGCTGAAGATTTACACCCGGCTGCGGCCGGGCAATCCACCCAGCATCGAAAAAGCGCAGCAGCTCTTCCATGAGCGATTCTTCGATGTCAATCGCTATCGGCTGGGCAAGGTGGGACGCTTCCGCCTCAACCGGCGGTTTGGCCTCGACGTGCAGAAGAAGTCCATGACGCTTCAGAAAGATGACCTGATCAACTGCATTTCCTACCTGCTGAAACTCCGGCGGAACGAAGGGACGGTGGACGACATCGACCACCTGGGCAACCGCCGTCTGCGCACGATTGACGAGCTCGCCGGCGAGGAATTTCGCAAAGGCTTTCTGAAGCTGCGCCGTACCGTGATGGAACGGATGAACCTGAAGGAACCGGAGCAGCTTACGCCGAGAACACTCGTCAACTCGAAGACCATATCGTCCTCGATCGACTATTTCTTCGGCCGGAGCGAGCTTTCCCAGGTCGTGGACCAGACCAACCCGCTGGCGCAGTTGACCCATGAGCGACGGCTCAGCGCGCTGGGGCCGGGGGGGCTGAACCGGAAACGAGCGGGCTTCGATGTGCGGGATGTGCACATTTCCCACTACGGCCGCATCTGCCCCATTGAGACGCCGGAGGGGACGAATATCGGCCTGATCGCCTCGCTCAGCGTATACGCGGGAGTGGATGAATACGGCTTCCTCACGACGCCCTACGCGAAGCTGAGCCGGGGCAAGGCAAGCGGCGATGTGGAACATATGCGGGCGGACGAGGAAGACGGAAAGCGCCTGGCGCCGTCAGACTTCAAACGCACATCCGAAAAGGCCGGCAACGTCCTTGCCCGGCTCAATGGCGATTTCGAAGCGATGCCGTTGAACGACCTGGAGTATTCCGATGTGTCGCCGAAGCAACTGGTGGGGGTGTCGGCAAGCTTGATCCCGTTCCTGGAGCACAGCGACGCCAACCGAGCCCTCATGGGATCGAACATGCAGCGACAAGCCGTGCCGCTTCTCACCACCGAGCCAGCCCTCGTTGCCACGGGGATGGAGAAGGTGGTGGCGCAGAATTCCGGCATGGTGGTGAGGGCCAAGAGCGCGGGGACGGTTGAAGCAGTAACCGCCGACGAAATCAAGATCGATTCCCAGGTGTATCGGCTCCGAAAATTCGTGGGACTGAACGAACGCACTTGCCTGAACCAGAAGCCGATCGTCAAGCTCGGCGAGAAGGTGAAGGCGGGACAGGTCATTGCCGATGGCGCCGGAACATGCAGGGGCGAGCTTGGGCTCGGCCGGAACGTGCTGGTGGCGTTCATGCCCTACGAAGGATACAACTTTGAGGACGCCATTGTAATCAGCGAGCGTCTCGTCAAGGACGGCCGATACACGTCGATCCATATTGAGGAGTTCGAAACCGAGGCGCGGGAGACCAAGCTCGGGAAAGAGGAATTTACGCGGGACATTCCGAACGTGTCGGAGAGGGCCCTCATGAACCTGGATGAGGACGGCATCATTCGCATCGGCACAAAGGTGGGGCCGGACGATATTCTCGTGGGCAAGATCGCTCCGAAGAGCAAGAGCGAGCTGACGCCGGAGGAAAAGCTCCTTCACGCCATCTTTGGTCGGGCCGGAGAAGATGTGAAAAACGATTCCCTGGAGGTCCCCTCCGGTGTGGAGGGCATCGTGATCGGTGCGCAGAAGTTCTCGCGGCGGACCAGCATGTCCGACGAAGAGCGGCATGACTTCCAGGAGGAACTCGAGCGCGAATGCCGCGAGTTCGACCACAAAATCGCGCAGGAGTTCACGAAAATGCTCCGGGCGCTGGAGAAAGTACTCGGCGGGAAAGTGGTGGACAAGGGCACCCGTCGGGAGATTTCCCCCGACCCGAATGCCTCCGATGAGGAAATCCTGCGGATCGAGGAGGATTTCGACATTGAGAACGTGCGTATCGGCCGCGATGTGGAGTCCGAGAAGGTGCAGAAGACCTACCTGCGGTACAACGATCGGATCGATACGCTGAAAGACGAAAAAGACCGCAAGATCAATCAACACCGAAAGGGCGACGAGCTGCCGAGCGGCGTTCTGGAGATGGTGAAGGTCTATGTCACTACGAAACGAACGCTGTCCGTGGGCGATAAGATGGCGGGCCGGCATGGCAACAAGGGCGTCATCGCGAAGATCGTGCCCGAGGAGGATATGCCGTTCCTCGATGACGGGACGCCAGTCGAGATCCTGCTCAATCCGCTCGGGGTGCCGTCGCGTATGAATGTGGGCCAGATTCTGGAGACCCATCTGGGGTGGGCGGCCAAGCTCCTGGGCTTCCAAGCCGTCACCCCCATCTTTGACGGGGCCACGGAAAAGGAGATTCGGGAGACCTTGAAGGAGGCCGGCCTGCCCGATGAAGGCAAGACGATCCTGTACGACGGACGGACGGGTGAACCCTTCGACCAAAAGGTGACGGTGGGATACATCTATATGATGAAACTGCATCACCTTGTGGATGACAAGGTGCATGCCCGCGCCACCGGGCCGTATTCGCTCATCACGCAGCAGCCCCTGGGCGGCAAGGCGCGGTTCGGCGGGCAACGTTTTGGAGAGATGGAGGTGTGGGCGCTTGAGGCCTATGGCGCCGCTTTTATCCTGCAAGAGCTGTTGACCGTCAAGAGTGACGATGTGGAGGGCCGCACGAAGATCTATGAGGCGATGGTGAAGGGAGAGAACACCCTCGAAGCGGGAACGCCGGTCTCGTTCGACGTCCTGCGCAATGAAATCGCCGGACTGTCCCTGAAGCTGGAACTTGAGAGGAAGAGTGTATGAAGGCGGGGAAGACACCATTCAGACAAAAAGCCAAGAGGTGACGAATGGCTGAGTCGATATATGACAAAATCAACGACTACGGTTCGGTAAGAATCTCGCTGTCCTCCCCAGAGGACATCAAGAGCCGGTCCTACGGCGAGGTCAAAAAACCGGAGACGGTGAACTACCGCACCTACCGGGCGGAGAAAGACGGGCTCTTCTGCGAGCGCATTTTCGGCCCGGAGAAGGACTGGGAATGTTTCTGCGGCAAGTATCGCGGCATGAAGCACAAGGGCATCGTCTGCGACCGGTGCGGTGTCAAGGTCACCCATTCCCGTGTAAGACGGAAGCGCATGGGCCACATCACTCTTGCCGCTCCCGTCGTTCACATCTGGTTCCTCAAGGCCATGCCGTCGCAGCTCGGCAACCTGCTGGCCATGAAAAGCTCGTCCCTCGAACGCGTCGTTTATTTCCAGGACTACATCGTCACCGACCCCGGCGACACTCCGCTCAAGGAGAAGCAACTCCTGAGCGAGGACGAATATCGGAGCGCTGTGGACAAGTACGGCGACCGGTTCAAGGCGGGAATGGGTGCGGAGGCCGCCAGGGAGCTTCTCCGGCAGCTCGACCTCGATGCCTTGGCCAAGGAGCTCCGGGAGCAGCTCGCCGAATCGAAGTCCAAACAGAAGACGAAGGACATTACGAAGCGGTTGAAGATCGTCGAGGCATTCCTCAACTCCGGCGACTCCTCCGACACCCGCAACAAGGCCGAGTGGATGATTCTCGATGTGATCCCGGTAATCCCCCCCGACCTGCGACCCCTGGTCCTTCTCGAAAGCGGGAACTTCGCGACGTCCGACCTGAACGATCTCTATCGCCGAATCATCAACCGAAACAACCGACTGAAAAAGCTCTTGGACCTCAACGCCCCCGAGGTCATTATCCGTAACGAAAAGCGAATGCTCCAGCAGTCAGTGGACGCCCTGTTTGACAACAACCGCTGCAAGCGGCCGGTCCTGGGCAGTGGCAATCGGCCCCTCAAGTCCCTCACCGACATGATCAAAGGCAAGCAAGGGCGCTTCCGGGAGAACCTGCTGGGCAAACGAGTGGATTATTCCGCTCGCTCGGTCATCGTCGTGGGGCCTGAACTGAAATTGCACCAGTGCGGCCTGCCGAAGAAGGTTGCCCTCGAGCTCTTCCAGCCCTTTATCATCCGACGGCTGCGCGAGCTCGGCTTGGCCGACACGATCAAGAGCGCCAAGAAGATGCTCGACCGGAAAGACAAAGAAGTCTGGGACATTCTGGAGGAAGTCATCCGAAGGCACCCGGTCCTGCTCAACCGCGCACCGACCCTCCACCGAATGGGCATTCAAGCCTTCGAACCGGTCCTGGTCGAGGGCAACGCCATCAAGGTCCACCCGCTGGTCTGCCGCGGGTTCAACGCCGACTTCGACGGCGACCAAATGGCCGTGCACCTGCCGCTCTCTGTGGAGGCCCAGGTAGAGGCATCCACGTTGATGCTCGCCACCAACAATATCTTTTCCCCGGCCTCCGGTATGCCGATCATTGCGCCGTCGCAGGACATCGTTCTTGGGTGCTACTACCTTACGGCCGAGATGCCGGGCGAACCGGGCGAAGGGAAGATCTTCAGCAGCGGCAATGAGGTCATCGCCGCGTACGCACACCGCCGGGTCGGGGTTCATGCCCGAATCAAGGTGCGCCTGGCCGACAAGGAGTCTGTCCTGGACGCCGATGGGCCGCAGGAGGCGGAAAACAAGATATACAACACAACGGTCGGGCGAGTCCTATTCAACGACATCCTGCCCGATGAACTGCCTTTCTACAACTACGTGATGAGTCAGCGGGCGTTGGACGGGATCATTCGCGATTGCCATGAACTGCTCGGACGTCAGGCCACCATCGATCTTCTTGACTCCATGAAGGAGCTTGGCTTCCGCGCGGCCACCAAGGCGGGCATTACCTTCTCCACCAGCGACCTGAGGCAGCCCACGAGCAAGGCTGACATCATCAAAAATACCCAAAAGAAGGTGGATGGTATCCAGAAACGCTACGGCGACGGGGTGATCACCGACGGGGAACGATACAACCTCGTCATCGAGACTTGGCTGCACGCCACGGATGTTGTCGCAGACGAGATGATGAAGGAATTGAAAAACGACACCCGCGAGGGCAAACCCTACCTGAACCCCATCTTTATGATGGTGGATTCGGGCGCTCGAGGCAGCCAGCAGCAAATTCGGCAGCTTGCCGGCATGCGCGGCTTGATGGCCAAGCCGTCGGGGACGATTATCGAAACCCCGATTCTCTCGAACTTTCGGGAGGGGCTGCATGTCCTTGAGTACTTCAGCTCCACGCACGGCGCGCGAAAGGGTCTCGCCGACACCGCCCTGAAGACGGCCGAGTCGGGATACCTGACGCGAAAGCTGGCGGACGTGGCCCAGAATGTCGTGATCAACGAGCAAGATTGCGGCACGCTCAAAGGCATTACAAAAGGCGTGGTCTACAAAGGCGACAAGGTGGAAGTCAGCCTGGCCGATACCATTCGTGGGCGGGTCGCCAGGGACAACATCACGAATTTCGTCACCGATGAGGTCATCGTCAAGGAGAACGAGCTGATTACGGATGAGAAGGCGAAGGCCATCGAGGCCCTTGGACTGCAGAAAATCCGGGTTCGCTCCCCGCTGACCTGCGAGAGCCCCTTAGGCGTCTGCGCCAAGTGCTATGGCATGGACCTCTCTCGCGGCGAATTCGTTGAGAAAGGCATGGCCGTCGGCATCATCGCCGCACAGTCCATCGGCGAGCCAGGCACGCAGCTTACGATGCGAACGTTCCACATCGGCGGCGCCGCCACCCGATCCAAAGAGGAATCCGAGATCCAAGCCAAACGCCCCGGCACGGTGAAATTCTCCAAGATGAACGTGGTGGTCAACCCGGAAGGCCAACCCGTGGTGCTGAACCGGAACGGCGAGATCCTCCTGCTCGATGAGAAGGGCCGGGAGCTCGAACGCTATACCGTGCCCCCCGGCGCCTTTGTTATGGTCAAGCAGGGCGACGAGGTCGCAGGACGGCAGCCGCTCGTGCGCTGGGACCCGATGATGATCCCCATCCTGGGCGAGATGGCCGGCGTCGTCCGCTTCGAGGACATTATCGAAGGCAAGACCATGCGCGAGGAGACGGACAATGTCAGCAACGTCAAGCGCAAGGTTATCATGGAACACAAGGGCGACCTCCACCCGCAAATTGTTGTCGAGGACAAAAGCGGGAAGATCCTTGGCGTCTACCCGATCCCGGAAAAGGCCCATCTCGAGGTGGAGGAGGGCGAGGAGATTCGAGCCGGGACGCTCCTTGCGCGAACGCCGCGGGAGATCGGCGGCACACAGGACATCACCTCGGGCCTGCCCCGGGTGACGGAGATATTCGAGGCCCGGAAACCGCGCGATCCTGCCGTCATCAGCGAGATCGACGGCATCGTCGAGTTGGGCGGCCGTTCGCGGCGGAGAAAACGAACGGTCATCGTCCGAAATGAGAGCGGTATTGTGAAAGAACACGTCGTCCCCTCCGGGAAACAGCTTCGCGTGCACGGCGGCGACCGTGTGCGGGCCGGGGAGGCGCTCGTCGAGGGGCCGCTTGTTCCGCAGGATATCCTGCGAATCAGCGGCGAGGAGGAACTGCAAGTCCACCTGTTGCACGAGGTGCAGAACGTCTACCGGTCGCTCAGCCAGAAGATCGACGACAAGCACATCGAGATCATCATCTCGCAGATGATGCGGAAGGTGCGCGTGAACGACC
>JAADGH010000081.1 GCA_013152475.1 Planctomycetota bacterium | reverse complement strand
ATGGCACCTACAAAAGCGAGCCCGAAGCGAACTTCTGTAGGCCAGGAGGAGTTTTTGTCTTGCTCTTGTCCTTTATAGATGTCCTTTATAGATGCTTCGCTCCGCTCGCAATGACCATTTGTGGGGCAAGGGTCAGAGGGAGCGAACCAATTCCTCGACCAGCCGCCCCGCTTCGGTGATGCTGTCGGCTTGGCCGGCTTCGGCATCAGTGCGGATACAGAGGAAGGCGTCGTCGTATCTTCCGCTATCGCGAAAGATGCTCCTCGCAATGACGCCGCACAGGTTATGGGGAAACTCCTGCGAAATCATGCCTTGAATGCCAAAAGCATCGTTTGTATAATATGTGGTTACGACTGCTAAACCCAGGCGCCGCGCGATCTCGCCCCATAGCGAAGCGCTCCGATACCTGGAAATCGCAGGGGACTTTTGCACACCACGCGCGTGGTGAGATGCTGGCCGCCCAATCAGCGGCCACGGAGGTAGCGGGAGAACCCAACGTTGGCCAACAACCAGACGGTCCAGCGCATCGACATGTCCTCCATCGAAGAGGCCACGGGCATAGGCTTCGCCGACCTCATGGCGGAGCTCCTGAAGCGTGCCGGGCTGGAGGTCGTCTCGCAAAGCCCGTCCCGGGACGGCAGCCTCGATTTCGTCGCCAGGAGCGATCAGGCCTTCTTCAGGGGGACCTATATCATCCAGTGCAAGCGCTCTGCTGTGCTCGTCGAAGACGCCGACGTGCGAATCCTGTACGGCATGGTTATGTCCGAGCGCGCCAACAAAGGGATCCTTATCACGACAAGCGGCTTTTCCGAAAAGGCTGCCGCGCTGGCGCAAGGGATGCAGATCGAGTTGATCGACGGGCACAACCTGCTCGATCTTCTGACGGGCTACCAATTGGTGGGAGAGAAGAGAGAACCGGAGGCCGTCGCCGCCGGGCCTCAGGCCGGGGCCCTCCCTGCTGCCACAGCAGCAGAGGCGGGCGACTGGAAGTCCAACAAGGAGATGAGGCAACTCAACGAAGACCTTATCGCCGCCGTGCAGATGGGCAATGCCAAGAAGGCCCGATCCTTGCTCGACCGAGGTGCGGAACCCAATGCGAAGGACAGGCTGGGAACAACAGCCCTGCATCTGGCCGCGCTCTGGGGGCACAAGGACATCGTGAGCATGCTCATCGCCCAAGGCGCGGATGTCAACGCCACGGACGATGAGCGATGGACACCTCTGCACGTAGCGGCTATGAAGGGCAATGCCGAACTGCTGGAAGTCCTCATGGCGCACGGCGCCAGTCAGAGCATCATCGATCGCAAAGGCAAGACCCCCGTCGACCTCGCCGAGGAGAACCGTCGAAAGGAAGCCGTCGATTTTCTGCGTCAATATACCGGGAAGAAAAAGGACCGCGATGCGGCCGAGGTCGCTGCCGACGCCGATGCCGACGAAACTCCCACGCGTGATCTTCTCATGGCGGCCCATAACGGGGAACTGAAAAAGGTCCAGCGTCTGCTGGACTCGGATACCGATCCCAATGCAAGAGACGAAGCGGGCAACACAGCCCTTCATCGCGCCGCCGCTGCCGGTCACAAGGAGATTGTGGACCTCCTCATCAAGAAGGGGGCGAAGATCAACGTTCCGAACAAACAAGACATCGCGCCACTTTACGTCTCGAAAAACGCCGAGATCGCAGGCATGCTTCTGCCCCACACACCCAATGCCACACTCCACAAAGCCGCGTTGTGCGGCAGCCGGTGCGTGGTGGAAATGCTTATCGCCGCTGGCGCCGATGTCAACACGAAGAACGAGCAGGAATCAACACCTCTGGACATGGCCGCGCTTAGAGGCCACCGGAACATCGCGGACATTCTCCTGCAGCACGGGGCCAACCCCGACACGAAGGACAAGATCGGCTCCACACCGCTGCACTGGGCCGCATTCCAGGGCCATGTTGACGTCGTCGAACTCCTTGCGACCCACAGCAAGGATGTGAACGTCAAGAACGCGGACGGCAAGACCCCTCTCGAGGTGGCAAAGACCCCCGACATAAAGAACATTCTCCGCCTTCATGGCGCGTGGACCCACCGAGATCTGCCCACGGTCCGTCGCGCCGTGCAGGCAGGAAACGCCGATGCGACGAGAACCATCCTGGCGAATGCTCCGGGACTCCTGCAGGCAACGGAGAAGGACGGCCTAACATTGCTCCACATAGCCGCATTACAGGGCCACGTCCCCCTTGTGGAACTCCTGGCCACCATGGGCGCCAACGTGAACGCCATGGGCGCACGCCGGGAGGCGCCCCTCCATTTGGCCGCTATACACGGCCATACGGAGGTGGCACGGATCCTGATCGAGCACGGCGCCGATGTCAACGCTCGCGGTCAGAAGGGCGAAACGCCCCTCCACTTCGCCGCCGTCTACGGGCACACGGACCTGGCCGAGCTCCTCATCCAGAAGGGAACGCACATCACACTCAAAAACGAATTGGGAATGACCGCGCTCCACCTCGCTGCATGGCGCGGGCCCCTCGAGATTGTCGAGCTGCTCATCAAATTGGGGGCAAATGTAAATCTCGCCGACGTAAAAGGGAACACCCCCCTCGATTGGGCAGGCAGGAAAAACCGCAGCGACGTCGCCAATATCCTCCAGGCCGCCGGCGGAATGCCTGGGATGGAACTCGTCTGAGGAACGCTCTCGCCCGTCCGCCCTGTCAGATCCGCTCCACCTTCACCGGTCTGCCGGTCTGGCAGCTCTCGAAGATCGCATCACACGCCGCGATGGTCCGAGCCCCCTCGTAGACATCCACCAGCGGGGCTTCATCCTTCTCGATGCAATCCAGAAAGTGCGCCACGGCCGCGGCCTTTTGTCCCTTGCTGCGCTCCGTCGCGCCGTAGAGGGCCGTCACCGGCTCCGGCTTGCTGTTGTGACCTCGGTAAAGGAGGCCGTCCGGCTTCGCGTTGATGAAAACGCCCTTCGTGCCGTAGAGGATGAAGTTGTGCAGGGCCGGACGCTGCACGGCCATGTTCGTCATCGCCTTCGCCACGGCGCCGTTCTCCAGCTTCAGGATCGCCAACATGCAGTCCGGACTTTTGGCCTCCGCCTCCGTCATCACGCCGTAGGTCGAGTAGCAGAACGCCTCCTCCGTCTCCGCAACGATCCACCGCAGCAGGTCGATCAGATGCACCCCCCCGCCGGTCATACAGCTATGCCGGTGCGGCCCTCGCCAGCCGTTCCGGATCAGATCGACCGTATTATGCAGGTAATCCCCCTCCGCCGCGTAGATCTGTCCCAACTCGCCGGCGTCCACCATCTTCTTGACATACTTGAACCGCTCAAAAAAGCGGAGCACGTTGTTGACCAGCAGTTTTTTGCCCGACCTCTCCACAGCGGCAATCATTTGCCTTGCCTCGGGGAGGGTCGGGGCCATGGGCTTCTCGCAGAGGACGTGCTTGCCCGCGTCCAGCGCGGCAATGGCCATCTCGGGGTGCAGAGGGTCGGGACTGGCCACGCTGACGAGATGGATGTCATCACGCTCGACAATCTCCTTCCAGTCCGTCGTCGTCTCTTCGATGCCAACTGCCTTCGCGCGCTCGGCGAGTTTCGCCGAGTCGATGTCGCACAGGACCACCTTGCTCACCCGCTTGTCGCCGAGAAACCCCGGCGCCTGCGACCTCCCCACCCCCGCGCCGATAATGCCAACACCGATTGGATTCATGTCCTGCCTTTCTAAAGAGACATAGAGTGATGGAGCACTGGAGTCTTGGGATACCCGTGAATGCGCCCCCGTCACGCCATCATTCCACCACTCCATCGCCCCGACCCAGACACCCCGTGCGAAATGGTGGAAAACGGGATCACCACATCATGCCGTATATTCTCCCAAGTGAACCACAAGATAAGGCGTTGAGTTCGTTCGGTACGTTTTAATATTTTCCGCCCTCAGAATGACAGTTCGTGGGGTAAGCCCCGCCCTATGTGTTCTGGAAGCGGCAAGATGCCGCTTCTACGTTGCCCCGACGCACCAGCGTGCGGCGCTGCGGAGGAGGCGCTGGACGGAGGGGTGGTCGAGGGAGCGGCGGTCGTGGCCGTTGGCCAGATAGCAGACGCGGCCCTTGCCGTGGGTCTTCACCCAGCCGAAGGGATGGTCCTCGCCATCCCATACCCCAGCCAGAAGGACATCGGAATCCGTCGTGCGATCGACAATGTACGGCTCGTCCATGACGGTGTAATCCTCCACCCCCTGCGTGACCGGATGCTCGCGGTCCACGATGCGCACGGGGAACTCGGTGAACTTCGCATGGGTGACGAATCTGCCGCCGATCATCTCGGGGTAGAGGGCGTATTCCTCGCGGAAGACCGTGGCGCCGTGCACACCGAGGAAGCCGCCGCCCTTCTCCACGTACGCCACCAGATCGGCCTCCTGCGCAGGGGTCAGACGGCGCGAGGCTGGGTCGTCTCCGACCCAACGCCCCTCGCAATAGAAGACGACGAGGTCGGTTTCGGCGAGTCGCTCCGGTTCGAGGATGCTGCCCTGGTCGGTGCGGGTAGACGAGATGCCCTCCTCGGCAAGTAGGTTGCTCAGTATCTCCCCCCCTTCCCACGGGATATGCCACCGGCTGCCGACGAGAATGATTGCCTGGGTTGCCATGTCTCCGTCTCCTCAGTAGATCACTGCGTTTGTGTCCGTTGGGATGAGATGCAACACATCATTCTACAGTATAGCCTCCGCTAACGGCTTGTCAAATGTCAATGTGCTCCGGCGGAGTGATTTCTGTTGACGAGGCCAGAGCACTTGGCTATAAAAATGGCTTGCCAGGGAGCACACGTTCTGACCGACAACAAAGGAGGCGATCATGGGTGAATACTTTCCCGATGTGAAACCGATCCAGTACGAAGGCCCGGACTCGAAGAACCCGCTGGCCTTTAAGCACTACAACGCGGATGAAGAGGTCGCCGGCATGAAGATGCGCGATCATCTCCGGTTCTCCGTGGCCTTCTGGCATACGTTCAAGGGCACCGGCACCGATCCCTTCGGCTCGGCGACGATGGTGCGGCCGTACGGCGACGGCGACGAGATGAAGGTGGCCGAGGACACTCTCGCCGCTGCGTTCGAGTTTTTCACGAAGCTCGGCATCGACTTCTACTGCTTCCACGACCGCGACATTGCACCCGAAGGCACTGACCTCGCCGAAACGAACAAGAACCTGGACAAGATCGTGGAGCTGGCCGACAAGCTCCAGGCCGACACGGGCGTGAAGCTCCTCTGGGGCACGGCGAATCTCTTCAGTCATCCGCGCTACATGTGCGGCGCATCCACGAACCCCGATCCGGCCGTCTTCGCCTACGCCGCTGCGCAGGTGAAGAAGGCCATTGAGGTGACGAAGCGCCTCGGCGGAACGAACTACGTCTTCTGGGGCGGCCGCGAAGGCTATGAGACGCTGCTGAATACCGACATGGGCCGCGAGCTGGATCACCTCGGCCGCTTCCTGAATATGGCGGTGGACTATGCCAGGCAGATCGGCTTCGACGGACAGTTCCTCATCGAGCCGAAACCCAAGGAGCCGACCAAGCATCAGTACGACTTCGACGCGCAGAGCTGCCACGCCTTTCTGCAGAAGTACGACCTCGTGCCGCACTTCAAGCTGAACCTCGAGTCGAACCACGGCACGCTGGCCGGACACACCTTCGAGCACGAGCTGACCTACGCCGCGGCGAACGGCATCCTCGGCAGCATCGACGCGAACCGGGGCGATCTGCTCCTGGGGTGGGACACGGATCAGTTTCCGACGAATATCTACGAGGCGACCTTCATTATGTATATCGTCCTCTCGGCCGGGGGCCTGGCGCCGGGTGGGTTGAACTTCGATGCGAAGGTGCGGCGGTCATCCTTCGAGCCGGTCGATTTGTTCCATGCGCACATCGGCGGCATGGACGCCTTCGCGCGCGGGCTGAAGATCGCCCTGAAAATGCGCAACGATGGTGCGCTGGATGACTTCATCAAGCAGCGCTATGCCGGGTGGGACAGCGGCATCGGGAAGGACATCGAGGACGGGAAGGCCTCCTTTGCCGACTGCGAAAAATACATCCTGGAGAACGGCGAGCCGAAGCCGGTCAGCGGCCGGCAGGAGATGCTGGAGAATATCGTCAACGAATATATTCGATAGCGAAACCGGTTTCCGTCACGAGGGATGTGTGCCACGCTCAAGCTTCGGCTTGAGCGTGCGGCGGGTGGAATGGCTCGCGCAACGGAAGACACGCTCAAACAAGTTTGAGCGTGGCACCCGTGGTGCGGCGCTTACTCCGCTGCGCCGAGTTCCTTCTTGAGGTAGCCGACCATTGCGTCGGCCTGCTTCGGTGAGACGAGGCCGGGGTCCTTCCGGGACATGCGGGTGACGGTATTGCGCCATTCGTCCTCTGTGCGGTGATACAGGTACGGGAGTTTGAGTTCGTGGCATTGCGCGCATTTGTTGTGCAGTATCTCCCGGCCGAGCGCAACACTGACCTTGTGCCGCTTCCCATCGCGAGTCACCTTCGCGGTCGGTCCCTTCAGCCAGAGGACGGTGTAGTGCCCGCCGGTGAAGGCAACGACAAGAAAGGCGACGCAGAAGATCACCATGCCCACATACGGAAGCGCCGTGAAGTATCTCTTGAAGAAGCGGACGATGAGTTCTTTCAGCAAAAGTATGGGCAGGAGAAGGACGCCCAGGTAGGCATGCAGTGCCAGGGGCAGCGGCAGTCGCGGCGCATTCACCTGGTACAGCCCGATCATGCAAATGAGAAAGATGATATACCCAATCACGAAACTTCCGCCGAGGATGCGATGTGCCCACAGGATCATCGGTGACTTGGCCCACGCCGCGCGGCTGCCGAGGCGCAGGAGCATGGCCACGACGGCCGCGAAGCCGCAGAGCAGCCAAAGCAGTGAAAGGATGGAATAGGCCATGGAACGTTCCCTCCGTGTCGCTCTCTATTTCTTTTGCATGAGCGCCTTGATGGCCCTGGACATGATCTCGGCGTGTTGCTTTGTCGTGGCAGCGGGGCCGATGCGCTTTTTCAGCTTGTCCCACTCGGGCGTGTTGTAGTACTGATGGCAGCCGATGCACAGGCCCTCTCGCCCGCTCAGGTCCCGCTCGCGATCGTTCATGGGCCGGGTGCTCTTGTAGCTCATCGTCTGGACCTGCTTGCCTTCGCGTGTGATGAGCGTGCTGAGATCGTAGGGGAAGTCGATGGCCGGAATCTGCGCGTCGGTCCTCTTCGCTCCGGGGATGTCCCCCTCGTGCGCCTTGGCCAGGTTCCCGAAGCGCCCGCCGTCGATGCCGTAGCCGAGGGCCTTAGGATCGGTGTGGCAGTTCTCGCATGACCGCGCCTCATGGCGAACCGTATGGGGTTGCGCCGGGTTCATGGCAAGGCCGTATGTATTCATGGAGGACCTGAAGGGTTTGTTGAGCGTCGTCACGTTGCCGCCCTTATCGACAAACGTGGCCATGACCTGGCATCCGGTCGTCACGGGGCTGATGCGCTTCTCCTTGTTCATGCCCAGGATCGGCCGTTCCCAGCGGAGGTAGCTGCGCGTCTCGACCAACTTGCCGGGGGTTGAGACCTTGCCCGTGCGACCGGCCCAATCGTGGGCGTGGCTGGAGGCCAGCCAGTCGTGCTGCATCTTCACGCCCCTCGTGGTGCGGCCGGAGAAGTCCTCCTTCAGATGGCAGCCATAACACTGCGGCACCCACACGGCGTGGCACCCGTAGCACTCCATCTTCTTCAGATGTTCGACGGACACCATCGCCACCTTCGCGCTCGGGTCCTTCCACGCCTGCTTCGTCGCCAGGGACTTCAACAGCGGCACGTCGTGGACTTTGCCCTTGCTATCGGTCAGGCGCATTTTCTCCCCATCACGCAAGACATTCCCGTACGGATTTCCCCGAGCGGTCAGAACGTATTCCTTACCGCCGGTTCGCAGAAGGCCGCGCGCCTCATCCCCCAACTGGACGGCATCGCCATAGCCGATGGGCAGCTCCCACGGGTACTTCGCCGGGGTGCCGTGGCAGTCTTCGCACTCGATCTCGACGGCGTGATCGGTGGTGGGATAGATGTTGCCGTCGCCGTGGACGTCGATGGAGGTGTGACAGTCCGCGCAGTCAATGCCGCGCTCGAAGTGGATGTCCGGGCCGACGTGGAAGTAGCGCTTCTTGTGCAGCTTGATCTGCCCCGTCCCATCCTTTCGCCAGGGGGAGACGTAGGGGAACTCCATGATGCCGACGAATGAGGTCCCGATCCGCTTGCCCCGGGTGTGACAGCGTGTGCACTGCACGGAAGGCATGACCCGAACGATCTCGTGCTTCAGCGGCCGATCCACTTCGTCTTTAAAGATCGTTGGGTCGTCTCCCTCGTAGAAGGCATCATTGCTATAGAGCACGTGGCACGACGTGCAGCCGCCGGCTCGCCGGTCGCCTCGGGCCTTCGCGCCATCGGTCCACACATGACAGCGGGCGCATTCCTTGCGGTAGTAGTCCACCAGCATGGCCTTGGGTTCGCCCCAGAGCTTCACGGCCTGCGGATACGTAACGAGCCGCTTGACGCTCGGGAGATATTGGATACTCTTCGTCTCAATCGCTTTGGCGACCCACTTCTTATAGGTCTCGCTGCCCGCCACGGGCACGGCGCCCAGCGGGTCATCGAGATCGACGTTTGCATACTTGCGCACGCCGATGGGCAGGAGTCCGTTCGCGCAAAGGGTGTTATTCAGGATGCCCATGGTGGTGCTCATCAGGCCGCGTTCCATGCGGTAGACATGGTTGCCCTGGCCCTGGGGCCCGCTGGCATAGCTGGTTACCGGCATGACACTGGCTTGGCGGCTATGGCACTTGGCGCAGCCTTTGTTTTGCGACACGGCCCACATATTGCCGGGGTTCGGCAGCATGCCTTTGTGGGCGGCATTGCGTGTGTGGGCCTGGGCATCGCCCTCATGGCAGATGACGCAGCCCTTCCCCTCTCCGTCCATGGAACGGATGAAGGACATCTTGGGATTGATGATGGCGATGCCCTTGTGACAGCTCAGGCAACCGCTTCGTTTGGCTTCTTCCGGGGCAATCTGTTCGTACTGTTTTTCGTGCGCGGCCTTACGCGCGAGGATGGCCGCAGCGTCGATTCGCCTGCCACATTTGCACTTCACATCCTTTTGGCCTTCGTGCAGCATGAGGTAGGACTTGCATGTGGGGCACTGAGTCGCCGTTTGGGCGAAGATACAGGCAAAGCTGAAGAAGAAACAGAGAAAAACGATCGCTGCGGAGAGCTTTGCTCCCATTACACCCCTCCTAATTCTAATTCCCCCGGCCAGTGTGATGGCTCTATAATATCGACTGTACCCCCTCGTATGATGCTGTGCCAAAGCCCCGCAGTTCCTACCGGGTTCATGTCACTTCTCTCGGCCATGGAACGGCATATGTCTTGATGGGGCCTTGCCTGTCGCTTTGGAGTGCGGCAGCCATGCTGCCGCTTTTCTTGCGGGAAGCCAAGCTTCCCGCGCTTCCGTTGCCGGTCTGTCGCCGTCAGGCCATCTCTGCGGCCCCGCACGGTTGTTGCGCCACCGCCGGGAAGCACGGCTTCCCGGTGCCAAAGCGCAAGCATGGCTTGCGCACTCCACAGACGCCGCCGTCGTTTAGCCTGGTTGGCAACTCGACGCCTTCATCTCACCGAGAAAGTTGACATGCACGCGTTGCTATCCCTTCGCGACGGCGAGGAGCTCCGTCTCCGCGGCCTTTGTCCATTGTCCGTTGTCGAGCTTCGCCGCGACCGTCGGGTAGTGATCGTGCATGTCGTGGAGCGGGATCAGCCCAACGTCATGCAGCGCGGGATAGACGATGATCTTGCCGGCCAGCGTCCGGTTCTCTACGGCAGCCATGCCATCGGCGGCGCCGGCCATGCCGGAGACGGCATCGACCGAGCGATTGGTGTCCAGGTCCCCAGCGGTGACCTTGCGAAGGACGATGCGCAGGTCTTCCATCGTCGAGCCGCTCGTGCCGAACATATAGCACTTCTGTTCGATGTAGCGATCCAGGTCGAGATCGTGTTTCGTCGGCGCGGGGATGCCGGCGAAGATATTGATGAGCGTCCCCTCCGCACTCATCCCAATCGCCATAGACACCAAGGCACCGACCGGAGCCATGAGACCGATGTAGGTGAACTTCTCGTCGAGCTTCTCGGTCTTCGTGTTCACTGTCCGGTATGCCACGCCATTCGCTTCGGCCAGGGGCTGCGCCTTCTTCGACAGCGCATCGAGGCGCTCGTCATCCAGGTCCGTTGCTGTGACGGAGACGCCATCAATGCCGGTGCACACATCGCGGATCACGTGCATCTGCCCCATCGGCCCCCCGGCCCCGACGATCATGATCTTTTCGCCCGGCCGGACCTCGCCGGTGTGCGGAACGGTCTTGTAAGACTCCGCCGCGTTCGCGCCCGTCGTGCCGATCCAGCGGGTCAGGCCGTAGTGAATGCGGCCGACGCCGACGGAGACCGGTCCGCCGATTTTCTTACCACAAAGGACGATGTTCATGAGGCCGCATGCGGCGAGCTTGTCGTTCAGTATCTCGATGGTCTTTTTCATTGCGCCGAAGTAGATGATGTCGTCGAACTCCTCATCCGGAAGACCCGCGGCATCCGTCGCTTCACTGAGCGATAGACCAAGCGATTTGATGCATTCCAACTGACCGCTATCAGCGCAGATGGCTGTCACGCTCTCCGGTGCGCCATCCGCTGCGAAGCCATCGACTACGCCCTCGATGGTGTGGCCCGCATCGGCCACGATGAGCAGCTTGCCACCGGGTTTGATCGTCTGACGCTCGACGCTGACATAGGAATCCTCCACACAGGCCCAAGGCTCAACGAGGCACACGGCGGAGGCGCACAGGTCGTCATCGACGGTAATCATGTATCGCTCGCCGTTCTCCGGGTTCACGATGATGCGCTCGTCCATGAGCACGTATTCCTGCAGGCCCCCTTCGATGTTGTAGCCGAAGGCGGCGTTCGCGCCGGCGGTGCGAACCTGTCGGTAGTCGGCCTGGACGAGGCAGCGCTCGCCGAGTTTGTGGTGCTTCACATCGGGGCCGACGGCCACGATCCGACAGACGACCTCGTGCCCGGGAACCGTGGGCTTCTCGCCCGGCACGTAACTTGGGATGTCCTTGAGCGCCTCCGGATCGATGCCTGAGACAATTTTGCTTTTGCGAACATGTTCGGTGAACTGGTTCAGCAGCTTGAGGTCCGAGAAGCAGAGCCCCACGGCCTCGACCTTGGCCACGATCTGATGCGGCCCGGGCTTGGGCACCGGTTTCTCTTTGTTCAGCCGGAGCTTGCCGGGGCCGACCAGTTGGATGGCATATTCTGTGTCAGGCAATTCACTCATGGACGTCACTTCCTTTCGAGAGGCCGAGGGGAATTACGAACTTATGGAGATATGATACGTCACTTCCGTCCCATTTTCAAGACCCTGCGCCGCGAGAGAAATGGCTTGACACTCCCTGCCCACCCTCATATACTGCCGACTTACCATGAGAACCTGAGGAAAGGAACGTGATATGGCGAAACTGGTTGGCCGGCTGAACCCATCCCAACGAATCCTCATGGGACCGGGGCCGAGCAACTGCCACCCCCGCGTGCTGCGCGCGATGTCTACTCCACTCATCGGCCACCTGGACCCCGACTTCCTCCAGATCATGGACGAGACGCGGTCCATGCTGCGCGGCCTCTTCCGGACGAAGAACGAGTTCACCATTGCCGTCTCCGGCACCGGCAGCGCGGGCATGGAAACGTGTTTCGTGAATCTCATCGAACCGGGCGACCGCGTGGTCATCGGCATCAACGGCGTCTTCGGCGAGCGCATGACGGACGTGGCGGCACGGTGCGGGGCAAAGGTCGTGCGCGTCGAGTCGGAATGGGGCAAAATCATCGAGCCGGACCAGATCAAGAAGGCCCTCGCCCGTGGGAAAACGAAGGTGGTTGCCCTGGTCCATGCCGAGACGTCCACCGGAGCCGCGACGCCCATCGAGGAGATCAGCAAGATCGCGCACAGCAAGGGTGCGCTCCTGCTCGTGGACACGGTGACGTCCCTGGGGGGTATGCCCGTCGACATCGACAAGTGGAAGGTGGACGCCTGCTACAGCGGCACGCAGAAGTGCCTGAGCTGCCCGCCGGGGCTCGCGCCTGTCACGTTCAGCGAAAAGGCAATGAAGCTCGTGCGGAAGCGGAAGAGGAAGGTGCAGAGCTGGTACCTGGACATGTCCATGGTGGAGCGCTACTGGGGTCAGGAGCGATTCTATCACCACACGGCCCCCATCAGCATGATCTACGCGCTTCGCGAGGCCCTGTGTGTCATTCATGAAGAAGGGTTGAAAGCACGCTTCGCGCGGCACATGCGAAACCACAGGGCGCTGGTCGCCGGCCTGGAGGCTATGGGGCTGAAGCTCTTCGCGCAGGAGGGCCATCGCCTGCCGATGCTGAACACCGTGGAGATTCCGGAGGGCGTTGAGGATGTCCCGGTGCGCAAGGCCCTGCTGAAGGATCACAACATCGAGATCGGCGGCGGTCTGGGAAAATTCAAGGGGAAGCTGTGGCGCATCGGCCTGATGGGACACAGCAGCACGTTGAACAATGTCGTCCTTTGCCTGGGAGCGCTGGAGAAGCAGCTCAAGGCACAGAAATGCAGAGTGGCCAGCGGCGCCGGCGTGGCCGCGGCGCTGGCAACGGGATAGTTCTCGAAAGGAGCATGACATGAAGTTTTTTCTCGACACGGCAAATATCGACCAAATCAAGGAGGCGAATAGCTGGGGGATTATCGATGGCGTTACGACAAACCCCACACACGTGAGCAAGGAAGGCAGGGATTTCAAGGATCTCATCGAGGAGATCTGCTCCATCGTGGATGGCCCGATCAGCGCGGAGGTGGTCAGCACAAATTGCGCCGGGATGCTGAAGGAAGCCCGCGATCTGGCGAAGCTGCACGACAACATCGTCATCAAGATACCGACGATCCCCGAAGGCGTGAAGGCGATCAAGGTCCTCTCGGCGGAGGGCATCAAGACAAATGCCACGCTGATCTTCTCGGCCATGCAGGCGTTCCTGGTGGCGAAGGTCGGCGCGACGTACTCCAGCCCATTTGTCGGCCGTCTCGATGCGGTCGGGCATGAAGGCATGGAGCTCATCCAGCAGACGCGGCAGATCTACGACAACTACGGATACGACTGCGAGATCATTGTCGCCGCCGTGCGCCATCCCATGCACGTCCTCGAGGCCGCGCTGATCGGCGCGGATGTTACGACGATGAACTTCGAGGTCATGGAGCAGCTCTTCAAGCATCCGCTCACCGACATCGGCCTGGAGAAGTTCCTGGCCGACTGGAAGAAAGTGCCCCAGAAGAAATCGCGGTCCAAGAAGGGAAAATAGCTCACACGCAGAAGCGCTTATGACCTCGGAAAAGAAGTTTGATGTCGTCGGCGTCGGCTGCTGCGCCGTGGATTACCTCGGCATCCTCCCGCGCTTCCCGAAGATGGATGAGAAGCTATGGATGGAGGAGTTCACGAAGCAGGGAGGCGGCATGGTGGCGACGGCGCTGGTAGCCGTGGCGCGTCTGGGGGCCAGACCATGCTACGTGGGCCGTGTGGGGAATGATGAGTTCGGCAGGTTCGTGGTCGAAGACTTCGACCGCGAGGGTGTGGACACGAGTGAGATCGAGCTGGTCAAGGGAACGTCGGCGCGCGTCGCGTTCGTCTTCGTGGACAAAGAAACAGGATCGCGGACGATCCTTATTCCCACCCAGGACATTCCGCCGGTGGAAGCGAAACACATCCGCCCCGAGACCATCCTCAGAGGGAAGGTGCTTCTGATCGATCCGTTGGAGCCCGGCGCGGCCCGAGCGGCGGAGATCGCAAAGGAAGCGGGGATGCCCGTTGCCATCGATGCGGAGTATCACGGCGACGACCCCGGCAGGATACTCGACAACTGCGACTACATCATCGCCTCCGAAGGCTTTGCCCGCTACTACACCAAGACCGACGATCCGATCCAGGGGGCGCGGCTTATTTTCGAGGAGCAGAGCAAGCTGTCGGAGGAGAAGGTAGTCGTCGTGACGCGCGGCGATCAGGGGTCCTACACCCTCTCGAAAGACGGCTCCTTCGAACTGCCGGCCTTCACGATGGATAACGTGGTGGACACCACCGGGTGCGGCGATGTCTTCCACGGGGCCTATGTCTATGGCATTGTTCAGGGATGGGACCTGAGGCGCACGGCCGAGTTCGCCTCTGCCGTCTCGGCGCTGAAGACGCGGAAACTCGGCGGCCGCGCCGGCATTCCCACCCTCTCCGAAGTACGCCCCTTCCTCAAGAAACGAGGGAAATTTCAGTCATGAGCCGCAAGCCTGAACCTGATTTCGAGCGCGTGCGCGCGGCCCTTGATTGTCAAGAGCCGGATCGTGTCCCCTTGTGCGAGCTGAAGATCGATCAGATGGTCAAAGACGCCTTCATGGGCAAACCGGTTCGGACGGCCGCCGAGGATGTCGAGTTCTGGGCAACGGCAGGATACGATTACGTGCGGCTCCGGGGAAGGTACGACTTCCAATACGCCGCGGCCAAGGCAAAGGCGGGTGACTACAATGTCTATAAGGAGGAAGAAACTCGGAGGTGGGCGCCGGAGCACGCCGGCGTCATCACGAACGATGAGGAGTTCGAGCGCTTCGACTGGCCGACGGTGGAGTCGGTGGATTTCTCAAACGTGGAGGAGGTGAGCCGGAATCTGTGGGATGGGATGAAGGTCATCACCGGCTGTACGGGGATCTTCGAGTCCATTTGGATGCTCATGGGATTCGAGACCTTTTCCATGGCCCTGGTCGAGAACCCGGAGTTGGTGGCGCGGATGTTCGACCGCCTGGGCCGGCTCCACCTGGACATCTTTCGCGCGGCGGCGGACATTGAAAACGTCGGGGCCATGTGGTACACGGATGACATCGCCTACACGGAAGGGCTGATGGTGTCGCCGAAGCTGCTTCGCGAACACGTATTTCCATGGATGCGAAAGATGAAGCAGGTCTGTGACGAGAAGAACCTTCCCCTCCTTTTCCATTCCGACGGGGACCTGGCCCAAGTCATGGACGATCTCATCGACATCGGCATCAACGGCCTTCAGCCCATCGAGCCGAAGGCGATGAACATTGCCGAACTCAAACGAAAGATCGGGGACCGTGTCTGCCTGATCGGAAACCTCGACCTCGGGTACACACTCACGCGCGGCACGCCTGAGGAGGTGCGCGATGAAGTGCGGCAGCGCATCCACGACTGTGGGCCGGGGGGTGGATACATGGTCGGGTCGAGCAACACGGTGACGAACTACGTGCCCATCCAGAATTTCAAGGCGATGATCGACGCGACGTTCGAGTTCGGCGCGTATCCGATTTCGGTGTAATGGACTTCACTTGCCCCTGGCCGTAATCCTAACCTACACAAAAAATTAGGATTAGGATTTTGAATATTTCCGGGGGCGCGTATCTCAGGATACAAGGCACAATGCAATGGACACAGATCACCTGGCCGACCGTCTGAGACGGGTCGTCGGCAGAGAAAACGTCCTCGACCGCGACGTCGACTTGCAGGTCTACGAGTATGACGCCGGCGTGGATATGGCCTATCCCAGGCTGGTCTGCTTCCCCACATCAACTCGACAGGTTTCCGATGTCGTGAAGCTCCTCCACAAGCAGCAGATCCCCTTCGTCGCGCGCGGCGCGGGGACAAATCTCAGCGGCGGGACCGTGTGCAAGGATGCGGTGATCATCGAGATGTCGCGCATGAATCGCATCCTCGAAATCGACTACCCCAACATGCGGGCCGTCGTGGAGCCGGGGCTCGTGAATCTCCATCTGGTCAACACGGTGGCCAAGGACGGCTATCTCTACGCCCCGGATCCCGCCAGCCAGAAGGTCAGCACCCTGGGGGGCAATATCGGCGAGAACTCCGGCGGGCCGCACTGCCTGAAGTACGGTGTGACCACCAACCATGTCCTCGGCCTGGAGGTCGTGCTGCCGAATGGGCAGGTGATCGAGGTGGGAGGCAAGGCGCTCGACACACCGGGGTATGATCTGACCGGGTTGATTGTGGGTTCGGAAGGCACGTTCGGCATCGTCACGAAGATCACGGTCCGGCTGATCCGACAGCCCGAGGCGATCAAGACCATGCTGGCCATCTTCAATTCGCTGCAGGATGCCGCGGACAGCGTCTCGGCCATTATTGCTGCGGGCATTCTCCCGGCCACGCTGGAGCTCTTGGACAAGGCATTCATCCACGCCATCGAGGAATCGCTGAAGTGCGGCTACCCCTTGGATGCCGAGGCCGTGTTGCTCATCGAGCTGGATGGGATCCGCGACGGCTTGGATCGGCTGGCGGGACATGTGACGGATCTGTGCAAGGAGCACAACGTCCGCGAGGTGCGCGTGGCCAAGTCGGACGAGGAACGGGAGCACCTCTGGGCGGGACGCCGAGGGGCATTCGGGTCGCTGGCGCGTATGGCGCCGAACTTCCTGACCCTTGACGGCACGGTCCCGCGAACGAAGCTGCCCGAGGTGCTGGCGAAGGTTGTCGAGATTGCGAAACGGCATGGCCTGAAGGTGGCCAACTGCCTTCACGCAGGTGATGGAAATCTGCACCCCTGTTTGCTTTATGACGAGCGCGACGACGGCGCAAAGAAGGCCACGCGAATCGCTGGATTCGAGATCCTGCAGGCCTGCGCCGACGCCGGCGGGACGTTGAGCGGCGAGCACGGCATTGGCATCGAGAAGCAGAACGCCATGCCGTTTGTCTTCACAAAATCCGACCTTGACGCGATGCGGCGGGTCAAGGATGTATTCGACCCCGCCGGCCTGTGCAACGCCGAAAAGATATTCCCCACGGAAGAGGCAAGCGCACATGGAGAGTGACAGCTTAGTCGAATCGTATCAAGCGAAATGCGCGGGCATCACCTTCACCTCAGATACGAAGGAGCTGGACGCACATTCCGTGGACGGGGTCCCCCCTGCCCTGATCCTCCACCCCCAATCGGAGGCGGAGGTTTCGGCGATTCTCTCATGGGCCAACGAGCAGCAAATTCCCATCGCGCCGCGAGGCGGCGGGACGAAGATCAGCCTCGGCCGCCCTATCCCCCAGACGCAAGAGTTCATATGCCTGTCGCTGAACGGGCTCGACCACATCTCGGAACACGACGCCGAGAACCTGACCGTCACCGCGCAGGCCGGCGTGACGCTGCGCGAGTTGCAGACCTGTCTTTCGCAACAGCGGCAATTGCTCCCGTTGGATCCACCCACCGCGGAAGCGGCAACCGTGGGCGGGGTGCTCGCCGCGAACGCAAGCGGCCCGCGCCGCTTCGGGTATGGATCCGCCCGCGACTTCGTACTCGGACTCAAGGTCGTAACCCCAGACGGCAAGCTGCTGAAGTACGGTGGCAAGTCGGTCAAGAATGTGGCGGGCTATGACATGTGCAAGTTGTTCATCGGCTCCCTTGGCACGCTCGCCGTCATCGTGGAGGCCACGTTTCGCCTGGTCCCTCTTCCGACTACTGCGCAAACGGTGGGGCTCTCTTTCGCGTCCTTGGACGCCGCCGCTGAAGCCGTGGCGCAATTGCTTGCCTCCCATCTGCTGCCCTCGGCCATCGAGCTCATCGATCCTTCCGCTGCGGCCATGCTCCCGCCCGGGTGCGGTGTGGACGCCGGCGGCGCGTATGGCGTGGTCCTGCTCTTCGAGGGGTTCCAGGACCCCGTGGAGCGTCAGGTTCGAGAGGTGTCCAAAAAGAACCCGTCCAACTCAGCAAAATTACCGCCCGACGCGGCCGACAGCTTCTGGACGGGACTTGGGGTGATACTCGCCGACGGGACCGGCCGCACACGATGCAAAATCGCGGTCCCCATCGCATCGGTCCCGCAGATCGTTTCGGCGGCAAGTGACTTCTCGGCCGCGACGGTGTGCCACGCGGGCAGTGGGATCGTTTACGCCCTTTTCCCTCCCGACGCCAAGCGCCCGGACAAGGCGATCTCCCGGCTGCGAAGGTGGGCGGAGGATGCGGGCGGGCATCTGGTGGTGGAATACGCCCCCCGTGACGTGAAGGAGCAGGCGGACGTCTGGGGGCGTGCCGGTTCCGCCGAGCCGATCATGCACGGCCTGCGCGCGGCGTTCGACCCGAACGATATCCTGAATCCCGGCCGCTTCGTCGTTTGAGCCCCCCTACTAAGTCATTGCGAAACGCCTTCGTATATCGTACAATTGCGTTCTTTCCTGATCTTGCGGTCAAATGAGGTCGAATTCCAATGAGCGAAAATACTGCGAAGAGGGAAGTCTCCGTGGTGGTTCCCGTTTACAATGAGGAAGAGAACATCCCCATCCTCGTCAAGCAACTGAAGGACGCGCTGACCGAGATCGGCCGGAGTTTCGAGCTGGTCCTGGTCGATGACGGGAGCACGGACAACAGCTACGAGGTGATGAGGGACCTGAAGAAGGAGAGCGACTTCCTGCACCTTGTGAAGTTCAAGACGAACTGTGGCCAGACGGCAGCATTCGACGCCGGCCTGCGCGCCGCCGTGGGCGACATTGTCGTCACACTGGACGCGGACCTGCAGTATGACCCGCGCGATATCGGAAAGCTGCTGGAGCTGTATGAGCCGGACCTGGTCGTCTGCGGGCGCCGGGCGAAGCGGGAGGACTCCTTCGTGAAACGGGCTTCGTCCAGGATCGCCAATTGGGTGCGCAACAAACTGACCCACGAAAGCATCCAGGACACAGGATGTTCGCTGAAGGTCTTCCCCAAGGAATGTGTCAAACGATTCAAGCTGTTTGAGGGCATGCACCGCTTTTTCCCGACGCTTGCGCGGCTGAATGGGTTTCGGATAAAGGAAGTCGACGTGCAGCACTTTCCCCGCAGGCATGGGACGTCAAAATACACGACGCTGAACCGCGTCTTTGTTTCCTTCCGCGACTGCCTTGCCGTGCGATGGATGCAGCGGCGGTACCTGCGCTATGAGATCGAAAGTGAGGAAAAGTGATGTATCAGTTTATCTGTCAACATGTTGATCAGATATGGGCCCAGTGTACGGCATGGGCGATCGTGGGGCTTGTCGGCCAGGCGGTGTTTACGTGCCGCTTCGTTTACCAGTGGATCGTTTCGGAACGGCGGAAGGAAAGCATTATTCCTGTGGGATTCTGGTACCTCAGCATCATCGGAAGTCTTATTCTCCTCGTCTACGCGGCCAAAAAGCACGACCCCGTATTCATCCTTGCGTATCTTTTCAATTCCTTCATTTACGTCCGCAACCTCATGTTCATTCATCGAAAGCAGGCACAGGAGGCAAAGGCGTAGCCGCACCGCGGGCATACGGCGGGGGGAACTACTTGGCGGTAATCCACATGGGGCTGCCCCACGCCATCTTGCCATTGTCCTGAATCACGCGAATGTAGTAGCACGCTTCTTTGCCGGCCTCGGCCTTTTCGTCGGTGAACGAGTAGGCAATGTCCACGCCATCGGGATCCGTCGTGTGGATCGGTTTGCCGTTTTTGATGACGGACAGTTCCTTGATTTCGCCCGTGCCGATGATGCGGATGTAGAACTCCGGTTTGCCGGAGATCGCGCATTCCTCGCCCATGAAGTGGTTTTCCACCCGGTAATCAAGGATGATCTTATCCGTAGCGGCGTAGCAACGTCGCGCAACCAAGGCATCGAACAGGCCCTTCGGCGTCACCTCCTCGACATAGACCCCCGTAAAGGCGCAGTTCGTCGAGCACGGCCCCGACCCCGCGACGAAGCCGAGTTTGATGCCCTTGGCCAGGGCCTTGTCGACAAAGCCCGCGGCCTCGAACCCTTCGTGCACGGTCTCCGCCCCTGGCTTCGCCGCGAGGGGCGCGCCCTCCTGCTCGTAGGACCAGTGCGCCCCGCTGAGGATCTCGACCACCGGTTCGACAGGGGACGCGCCGGAGCTCCAATCCGTGCCGAGCTTGCTGGCCGGCGTGATGGGGATACTCAGGCGGCGAACTTTGTTCTCCTTCTGGATGGCCTCCCAGAGCTTCTTCGCGTCGTTCTCATCGACCTTCTTTGCGCGCGGGTCCGAGTAGAAGATGCCGATGGGCGATGCGCTCGGCGATTCGGCAATCGCCAATCGACTGCCCACCGGGAAGGGGCCCTCGCGCCAATTCGCCAAGACCGTGATGAAACGCTTCGGGCTGGAATACACCCGCGCGGCATCCTGCGCTCGGCGCCAGGGCGACAGACGCTTGCCGCCGGCGAAGTTCTCGGCCACGCCAGCAAAGTCCAGCCCACCCGCGTCCCAGGCATAGCGGAACGAGTCGTCGTACGTCCCCCACCCCGCCTCGGCCTCAATGGATATTTCGGTCGGCCGGTTCAGGTCGCCGAATAGAAGGCGGTATTCCTTCTTCGCGATGACGGTGCCGTAATGCGTGGGGCGCCTTCGTTCCGCCTTTTGTGCCAGAGTTTCGCTCTCGCACGATTCGGGCGCAGGCTCGGCCGCGCCCTTGGCCGCCTCCAACGATGCCGCATGGATCGTGCAGCGGACGGGACGCACGTCCTTTTCCCAGCACGGTCTGCCATCGCCGGCCCATGCGGCCCAGACGCTGCCATGCTTGTCCGCTGAGATCGAAGGAAGTTGGTTCCGTCGCCCCTCGCTTTGGGACAGGGGCAGCGGCTCGGTCCAGCCCTTGTCCCCACAGTAGGTAACGTAGCTTTCCCACAGCGGTACGAGGCTCTCGGCCTCGGTCCTGCGCGAGGTCAGTCCGCCCGAGAGATGCCGGAAGGCCATCCATATCCGATCCTTTGCGTCCACGGCAAGCCGGGGGGCTTCGTTGCGGCCTTGCAGGTCATAGGGAAAGTTTGCGGTGAGATCGCCCGCTTTCTTCTCCTCGCCCGCGTCGATCACCTTATACTTGATCGTCCTGGGCATGTGCAGGGGAACACCGTTGCCGTGGGGATACGCCACGCCCCAGTTGCCCGGGCCCTCCTCCCATGCGACCCACATCCGGTCCTTCGCGTCCATGACCATCGACGCATGGGTTTCATTCATCGGAGTCTGGGCAATTGGACCGGCGTCCGCGAACTTTTCGTTGACAAACTTCCGCATGGCAATGTCGTAGTCGCTGCCCCGATAGACATCATAGGCGACAAAGGCCACGCCGTCCTTATTTGCACAGATTGCCGGAGACCATTCGTTCTCCGGGGTGTTTGTCACCCGGTATTCCTTCGACCACGTCGCGTCGTGGACGTGCTTCATAAAGATGTCATAGTTCCCATTGCGGGCCGACTGCCAGACCAGCCAGATCTTGCCCTTGGCATCGCGAAATATGCTGGGGTTGATGTCCGGCGCCGGGTCATTCGTCACGCGGTCGATCCTCATCCATTTGAAGGCATTCAGGTTCCTCGCGTAGAGGTCGATGTTCCCCTTCTCCTCCATGCCAAAGATGACCCAGATGCGCCCCCCCTCGTCCACGGCCGTGATCGGGGAGAAGTATCGCCCCGCCCTACCGGTTACATCGTACACATCGCCGATGCCGTTCGATGTAATCCTGCCGAGCCAGAGTCGCTGGCCCTTGTCCGTATATTCGATCCAAGATGCCCATGCCTGGCGTTTCGCGTCCACGGCCACGGACACGTAGTCGTATTCGCGCTTCTCCGGTGTCAGGTCGATCGGATTGGGAATGCGTCGGACTCTCACCTTTCCGCTGTCGTGTTCGATTGGCGCCCCGAACAGAAGCTCTCGCAGCTCAAAGGTAACGCTGATCTTTGACGCCTTGACCTCGAGGATATGGTCGGGGCGACCCAGAATGAAGACATCCAGCCCCATCGCTTCGAGCTTGGGGATCCTGTCGTCTTTTCGCTCGGCTCCCGTCAACTTCCGGGTGCGCGTTCTGAATTTGGCCCGGAGCTTCTCCGGGGCCACCGAGTCGGACCGGTTGAACCGCCAGCCCCGCATGCCGGTCACCTCGCAGTCGGTGGGCTTGAGCGAAATGCCCCATCGTCCTGCTCGGTTGTCGGACACGGTCACTCGGATGGCGTAGGGTTCGGGCGGCTTTTCCTTCTTTTCCTTCGCCTGCAAGAACGCCGCCGGCCAGAGGAACAGTGCGGCTCGAAGAACGACATGGAGTCTTTTGGCCCGCATTTTGCTCAAGGTTGCTTCCCTCTTCGTCCGCAAGGACGTTGTGACTCAGAGCGCGTGGTGCAAGTGAACGTCATCGGTGACTGTAGCAGATGCCGGCGGCTGTTGCAAGGCAAAAGCGCAACGCATGGGACGCAATGCCCTGTGGAATATTCGCTTGATTCACATGCGGCTTGTCTGTAGAATTCTGCTTCGCTCGTCAGTACACCATCTGCAACAAAACGGAGGGCCACATGGCAAAGACATCTGACTCTGGACATGAAGACTGGATACGGTCGGCCATCCTGGGTGGCTCCGTGTTTGACATCGCCCTGGTCCGCCTCCTCGCCAAGAAGGGGGTCATCACGCAGGAGGAGATTCTGGCGGAGATGCGCACCGTTCAGGCCCATCACCCACAGGAGGACATGGCGCTGGCCGGGTATACGGAGGACGACTGCCGGTCCGACACGGAGTTGGGCTGGCACGCCGGCGGCAGCCGCGCCACCCGCCTCCTTGCGGAGCTGGCGGGCATATCGGCAGAGACGTCCGTCCTCGATGTAGGCAGCGCGCTCGGTGGCTCGGCCCGTCAGCTTGCCGAGGTCTACGGATGCAGCGTAACCGGCCTGGATGCGGACTTTCTCCGCGTGTTCGAGTCGGTAAAGCGCACGAAGGCGCGCCGGCTGGATAATCACGCGACGTTCATGCTCGGCAACGCGTTCAAGATGCCCTTCGGCGATGAGGCCTTCGACGTGGTGTGGCGGCAGTGCGCGCCCATCACCCCATTCAATGAGGAGCGTCTCCTGGCGGAGTGTGTCCGGGTGCTCAAGAAGAACGGCGTGTTCGTGTGCCAGCAGGGCATGCGCACCGAGGCGCTGAGCGAAGAGGACACCCGCAACGCGCCGGAACTCCAGCGGCGTTCGCTTCTTGATGAGTATCGTTTTCTCCTGGAAAAGGCGGGCCTGACGATCGAGAAGGTGGATACCGAAGCGCCAACACGCTACGATATGGACTTCTGCGAGACCCGGGGCCACGCAAAGCGGCTCAAGCTGTATCAGGAAAGGAAACTCATCGCGGCGATCTTCGTGGCGCGAAAATAGAAATCGGCGGGTTTGGACGCGCCTTCAACCGGTGCATCGCGTGCGAACATTGTGAAATTTGTTGCGGTACTGAGGCCAATTTCTGTTGACAGTCAAATCCGGGTTGTGTTAGGGTACAGGGGATGGGAAGCATGGCCCGAAAGAGCGCGCAGTCGCGATGAAAATTGCCGTTTCAGGTAAGGGGGGTGTCGGGAAAACAACGTTTGTTGCGATCTTAGCCCGCATCTTCGCCCAAGAGGGCAGAAAACCGATTGCGATCGATGCGGACCCGGACGCCAACCTGGCCTCTGCAATAGGTGCTCCCGCCGATGCGAACCTGACGCCCATCGGGCAGATGAGGGACTTGATCGCTGAACGGACCGGGGCCGATCCGGAAGGCTACGGCAAGTTCTTCAAGATGAACCCGAGCGTTTCAGACCTCCCCGAGAAGTTCTCGGTCGAACATGCCGGCGTCAGGCTCATGGTGCTTGGAGGTGTGTACAGGGGGGGGGGCGGTTGTGCCTGTCCCGAGAATGTGTTCCTGAAGGCGCTGCTGACCCATCTTATCCTCCATCGCGACGAGGATGCCATCGTGGACATGGAGGCGGGCATCGAACACCTCGGCCGGGCGACGGTGCAGGCGGTGGATGCGCTTATCGTCGTCGTCGAGCCGGGCCGGCGGAGTGTGCGGACGGCGCACGAGGTCAAGTCGCTCGGCGCCGATCTGGGCATCCAGCGCGTGTGCGCCGTGGGGAACAAGGTAAAGGAGCAGGCGCACATCGACTTCATGCGGGGGGAACTGAAGGAGGTCCCCCTCCTGGGGACGATGTCCTACAGCGAGAAGCTGATCCGCGCGGACCTTGCCGGGGAGCCCTCGTATGAGAGCGACGAGCGGGTCGTAGAGGAAGTCAAGGCGATTCGAACGAGGCTCGGGGAATTCGTGGAACTATAAAAGTTGCGGGGGGAATTGTCTGATACGACCGATTCAGTAATTCGGAGGTAGGTGGATGTCGAAGATCATCTGTTCAGCAGCAATTCGCGGGGCGCATAAGATTGTCGAGCGCGCCGAGCAAAAACTTGCAGAGGCCATCGAGGCCAAGGGAGAAGACTGCAAGGTCGAGTTCCCGAACACCGGCTACTATCTCCCTGTTATCTATGGCATGACGGGCGAGGGCGTCGAGACACTCGGCCAAATGAAGCCGATCCTCGAACGGGCGCGGGGCCTTCTGCCCCCCGTCCCCGCGGACAAAACGTGGGTCCCCTATCTGGGCCATGCGCTGGATGCCGGCATGGCGACGCTCTGGGCCGAAGAAATTATCGAAGGGTGCAAGTACGTTGTCGGGCCGAACCCGGTGGATGGCATCTGGCTCGGCGCCGCCGACGACGTCATTTTGCGCGAACGCGGCATCGAGTTCGTGGACGGCACGGCCCCCGGCTTCGCCGCTTGCGTCGGGGCCTGCGAGACGAATGAGCTCGCCGTCAGCCTGGCGAGAGAACTGCAGCAGAAGAGCCTCTACGTCTTCATGTCTGCCGACACGAACGGCAAATCTATGTCCGAACAGTTGGCCGAAGAAGGCGTCCAGATGGGCTGGGAGACGCGTTTGGTCCCCTTTGGCAAGAGCATCGAGGCCACAATCTACGCGGCCGGGTTTGCCACCCGGGCGGCCCTGTCCTTCGGCGGCGTGCAGCCGGGGGACTTTGCGAGAAACCTGCGCTACAATAAGCTCCGTATCTTTGCATTTGTCCTCGCACTCGGGGAAGTGGATGATGAAAAATATGCGAACGCGGCCGGGGCGATCAACTACGGCTTTCCCACGGTTGCCAACACCGACATTCCCGAGATCCTGCCCACGGGCGTCTGCACCTACGAGCATGTGGTGTCGAACATCCCCACCGAAGACATGGTCGAAAAGGCCATCGAGGTCCGCGGCCTGAAGATCAAGATTTCCGAGGTGGACGTGCCCGTTCCCTTCGGCCCCGCCTTCGAGGGCGAACGCATCCGCAAGGATGACATGTTTACAGAAATGGGCGGCACGAAGACGCCGGCCTTTGAGTTCGTCACCACGAAATCCACCCATGAGATCCAGGACGGGAACGTGGAGGTGATCGGCCCGGAGATCACCGACATCAACGAAGGCGACCGGCTCCCTCTCGGAATCATCGTGGAGGTCGCGGGGCGCAAGATGCAGACGGACTTCGAGCCCATTCTGGAACGGCAGGTCCACCGGTTCCTGAACGAGGCCCAGGGCATTTTTCATATGGGCCAGCGCGACATCACGTGGGTGCGAATCAGCAAGGATGGCAAGGCGGCGGGTCTTACGTTTCGTCATCTCGGCGTAATCCTTCACGCCAAACTCCATGATGAATACGGCGCCATCTTTGACAAGGTACAGGTCAAGGTTTATACCAATGAAGAGGATGTCCTGAGGCTGCGCGAGGAGGCCAGAACGATCTTCCACGAACGTGACGCGCGCCTGGCGGGCATGACCGATGAGTCCGTTGAGCTCTTTTATTCGTGCACACTGTGCCAGTCCTTCGCCCCGAATCACGTCTGTGTCATCACCCCGGAGCGTCCCGGGCTTTGCGGAGCATATAATTGGCTTGACGGCCGGGCGGCCTACGAAATCACGCCCACCGGCCCAAATCAACCCCTCGAAAAGGGCCGTGTACTCGACCCGAAGCTTGGCCAGTGGGAGAAGATCAACGACTTTGTCAAGGCGAACTCGCATGGCACGCTGGAGGGCTTCAGCGCCTACAGCATGATGATCGACCCGATGACCTCCTGCGGATGCTTCGAGTGTATTTCAATAATGCTTGCCGCTGCAAACGGGATTATGACGGTGGACCGCGATCATCCGGACATGACCCCCTGCGGTATGAAGTTCTCGACCCTGGCCGGGACCGTCGGCGGCGGCCTGCAGACCCCGGGGTTTATCGGCCACAGCAAGCAGTACATCGGCAGCAAGAAGTTTATCTCGGCCGATGGGGGCATGGCGCGCATCTGTTGGATGCCGAAGCGCCTGAAGGAAGAGCTGAAAGACATGATCGAGGCGCGCGCCGAGGAACTGGGGCTGGAGGACTTCTACAACAAGATCGCCGATGAGACCATCGGCAGCACGGAGGAAGAGATCGCCGAGTTCTGCGCCAAGGTGAACCACCCGGCGCTGGGTATGGATCCGATGTTCTGAGGAGCCAATGAAAGGGAGATGGATTTCAAACGATTAGCCAAGAAAAACGAGGAGGACGCGAAGAAGGACAGCGACGAGGGCGTCCTGCTTCGCATGTTGAAGACGCGGACGATCGTCCTCGCCGACGAGTTCGATAAGGATCTCTCCCGGAAGGTGATCACACAACTTCTGCTTTTGGAGGCGGATGATCCAGGCGAAAAGATCCGGATCATCATCAACTCGCCCGGCGGCGACGCCGACGCCGGTTTCGCCATCTACGACATAATCAACTTCATCAAGCCGCCGGTTCAAACGATCTGCGCCGGCCTGACAGCCAGCGCGGCGGTGATTGTGCTCCTCGCGGGGACCCGGGGCCAGCGCTATGCCCTGCCCAATGCCAGGCTGCTGATCCACCAGCCTTCCACGTCCGTCCGCGGCGCGGCGGCGGATATCGAGATCGAGGCGTCGGAGATACTGAAGTTCCGCACCAAGATTAACAAGCTCATCGCCGATGAAACCGGGCAGAAGCTGGAAAAGGTGGAGGCCGACACGCGCCGCAACTACTGGATGTCCGCAGAAGAAGCACTGAAGTACGGACTGATCAACAAGGTAATCAAGGGCGCCGACCAGATTTGACAATACAACCGCTCTCTGTGGCAAGGAGGTAATTCGATGGGACTGACTGGGCTGGACATATTCAAGTTATTGCCGAAGACGAACTGCAAGAAGTGCGGACAACCGACCTGTCTTGCCTTCGCCATGATGCTGGCGCAAAAAAAGATCGAGCTCGATAAGTGCCCGGACATCACGGAGGAGGCCAAGGAGAAACTCGCCGGCGCCGCCGCCCCGCCGATCCGTCTGGTGGATATCGGCGCGGACGAGAAGAAACTCAGCATCGGCCAGGAGACCCAGCTCTTCCGACACGACGAGAAGTTCCATCATCCGTGCGGCGTGGCCGTTACCCTCTCGGACGACCTCGATGAGGGGGCCCTGAAGGAACGCATCGACACGATCAAGAACCTAAAGTTTACCCGCGTCGGAACCGATATCGCCGTGGATATGATTGCCGTGATGAACAAGAGCGGCAAGGCCGATGCCTTTGCCAAGGCCGCCAAGGCCGCCGGCGAGACGGGCCTGCTTCTGCTTCTCTCCAGCGAGAACGCAGCCGCCATGAAGGCCGCCGTTGCGGAGGTCGGCGCGCAGCGCCCCCTGCTTCATGTCGCCACGGCCGGTAATGTCGACGACATGGCGAAGGTGGCGAAGGACGCGAAGTGCCCCCTGGCCGTCAAGGCCGGATCCCTCGAAGAAATCGCGGAGCTGGCGGAGAAGGTGAAAGCCGCTGGCGTCGAGAACATCGTGATCGACCTCAGCGCCGACCTCAAGACCGCGCTTCAAAGCCTGACCAAGACGCGCCGGGCCGCCCTGAAGAAGACCTTCCGCGCCCTCGGACACCCGCCGGTCACCTTCGTTCAAGACCCGGACCCATTCCAACAGGTATTGGAGGCGGCTACATTCGTGCTCAAATATTCGGGCATCGTGGTGGTCGATGTGACCGAGCCGTACCAGATCATTCCCATCCTCACCGCGCGGATGAATATCTACACAGACCCGCAGAAACCGATCCAGGTGGAATGCAAGCTGTACGCCGTGGGCGATGTGAACGAAAACTCGCCAGTGATGTTTACAACCAACTTCTCACTGACGTACTTCAGTGTGGAGAGCGACGTGGAGGCCAGCCGGGTGCCGACCTATATCCTTGCCGTCGATACCGAAGGCACATCCGTGCTGACGGCCTACTCCGGGGACAAACTGAATGAGAAGGTCGTGCACAAGGCCATGCAAAACGTCAAGCTCGAAGAGGTGGTCAAGCACCGGAAGCTCATCATCCCAGGCCATGTTGCCGTCATGTCCGGCAAGCTGGAGGAGGAAACGGGGTGGGAGATCCTGGTCGGCCCCAAGGAATCCGCTGTGATTCCGACGTATCTGAAACAGATTTGGACGTAAGACCATTAGCGAATGATTGCGGCCTCATTTTCTGACAAGAGATGACCGAGTCCGTCGGCGCACCGTGCAAAGTATGTTTTCTGCCCGATGATGTGCAGGTGGAAGTGCCCAGGGGGGAGACGATCCTGGCCGCCGCACAGAAGGCAAAGGTCTATATCAACAGTATTTGCGGCGGAGACGGCATCTGCGGCAAGTGCAAGGTCATCGTCCAAAAAGGCGACATCTCCTCCGAGCCCACCACGCTCCTCACCCGCGAGGAGATCCAGCAGAACGTTGCTCTGGCGTGTCTCGCCCGAATCGAGAGCGACCTTGAGGTCCTCGTCCCCGAGGAGAGCCGTCTGGAGGGCGGAAAGATCCTGCTTGACGAGGACGGGGAGCGTTTTGGAGCGCTCGTCTCGGTTACCGGCGAAGATTTTGCCTTCCGGCACAATCCGCTCATCAAAAAACTGCACCTCGAGCTCACACCGCCGACCATGCAAGACCCAACCGCCGACCACGAGCGCCTCTACGACGCCATCCGGCGCATTGAGGGCAACATCGAGATGCAGACCGGCTATCAGATCCTTCGCAGCGCGCCGACGATCCTGCGCGAGAGCGACTGGAACGTAACGGCCACCATCGCGCGGCGGCGCAACATCGCGGAGGTGGTGCAGATCGAGCCGGGGGATACAAGCCAGCGCAATTTCGGCATTGCCGTCGATATCGGCACGACGACAGTGGTGACCTACCTGGTGGACCTTGAGACGTCGCAGACCATCGACTCCCATGCCAAGTACAACTCGCAGATGCAGTATGGCGAGGACTACATCAAGCGGATCATCTATGCGACCAACCACGATGCCTTCGACGAGATGCAGCGGAGCATCGTGGGCGACATCAATGATCTGATCCAGGCCTTTGTGGAGGAAAAGAAGACCCGGATCGGCGACATCACGGCCGTAGTCTGCGCGGGCAATACCGCGATGATCCACTTCCTCCTCGGGCTGGATTCGACCCGCATCCGAAGCGAGCCTTATGTTCCTACGGCAAACTTCGTGCCGCCGATCCGCGCGGCCGAAGTCGGCATCCGGATCAACCATCGCGGGCTGCTCTATTGCCTGCCGAGCGTCGCCGCATACATCGGCAGCGACATCACCGCCGGCGCCGCCGCCATCCGCCTCGACCAGGCCGAGGAGATATGCCTCTTCATCGACATCGGCACCAACGGCGAGGTCGTTCTCGGCAACAAGGACTGGATGATCTGCTGTTCCGCCTCGGCCGGTCCGGCCTTTGAGGGGCAAGGGGTGACCCACGGCATGAGGGCCGCCGCCGGCGCCATCGAAACCATTCGAATCCTTCCCGGCGACAAGGTGGAGTACCAGACCATCGGCCATCGCAAGCCGAAGGGTCTGTGCGGGTCGGGCCTGCTGGACTGCATCGCGGAGATGCTTTGCGCCGGGGTCATCGACCGCTCTGGCACCATCTCCCTTTCCTCCGGCAGCAAGCGCATCCGGGAGCGCGACGACGTCTATGAGTATGTCATCGTCCCCAAGGACGAAAGCGGGACCGATTCGGACATCGTCATTACGCAGTCCGACATCGAACATCTCATCCGGTCGAAGGCCGCGGTGTATGCGGCGCTTTCCGTGCAGCTTGAATCCATCAGCATGAACGTGGACCAAATCAACCGGGTCTACCTTGCCGGTGGGTTTGGAAACTACCTCAACGTTCGCAATGCGATCCGGATCGGCATGTTGCCCGACATCCCCACGGATCACATCCGCTTTGTGGGCAACACAGCGGCAAGCGGCGCGAAGATGGCCCTGCTGTCGAATGAGGCGTTTGACACGATTGAGAAGATCGCCCGCCAGATGACCTATCTGGACCTCATGGGCAACAACCGGTTCATGGAGGAATTCGTATCCGCCTCGTTCCTCCCTCACACCAAGATCGAACAGTTCCCCTCGGTCGAGCGGGACCTGCTGGTCTGCGCGCAAGGAGGACGGCCATGAACCGCCGCATGACTCGATGGGTTTTTGTGGTCCTGCTTGCCATCGGGCTGCCGGGCCTCGCTCAAGAAAAACCTGCGCCGGACAAACCATTCACCGACGCGGAGCTCAAGCAACTGACCGAGCGGATGACCCACGAGGTGGAACGTCTGCGCGGTCTGAAATTCAAACACCCCGTGGAAAAGGGGATCAAGAGCCGCAAGGCGCTTCGGGAGTTCGTCGTCGACCAGATGCGCGAAGACATGCCACCGGAACGACTGGTGGCCTTCCAAAAGGCGCTGATCCACTTCGGCCTTCTGGCGAAAGACACCCAACTCGAGGAGACCCTTGTTGATTTTCTCACGGCCAACATCGGCGGCTTCTACGATCACAAGCGCAAAGAACTCTTCCTGATGCGGGACGTGGCCCGCGCCTTCCAAAGCGTGGCCCTGTCCCACGAAATGACGCATAGCCTGCAGGATCAGTATTTCGACCTCGGTGGACTACCCATCGACGACAAGGTGAACGATGACCTTGCCATCGCCTCCCTGGCCGTCATCGAGGGCGACGCGACCGAGGTGATGTATCGTTATGTCCAGGAGGTCATGCTCAAGAACGCCAAGGATGTGGCCGAGCTCGCGAAGCTCGGCGACGTCGCGGCGCGGGAAACGGAATCCTTCAAGAAGGCCCCTCTCTACCTGCAGCGCAACCTCATCTTCCCCTACAGCAACGGACTTGCCTTCATCAACCATCTAAAACGGCTGGGAGGCGAGGAGAAGGTGAACGAGGCGTTCAAGTCCCCTCCCCTTTCCAGCGAGCAGATCCTCCATCCGGAGAAATACACCACAAACCGGGACGACCCGGTGTTCCTCCGGCTGCCGGACCTGGCGCCTATCCTCGGACCGGACTGGAAGTACGTCATCGCAAACGTCCTGGGCGAGCTCAACGTCCAGGTCCTCTGCGAGACCTTTGATCTTGCTGCCGTGTCCGGCCTCGTCTCCTCTGGCTGGGACGGCGACCAGTATGTCGCCTACGAGCGGCCGGATACGGGACAGGTATTCGTCGCCTGGCTCTCGACCTGGGACACGCCGAAAGACGCGGGTGAGTTTTTCGATGTGTACCGGGCAATCCTCATCAAAAAATATCCCAAGGCCTCACTGATCGAGTCGGACGTGTCGAATCAGTGGGTTTGGCGCACACCGACACAGGGCTACGTCATGATTGAGCGCAAGGGGCGCGATGTTCTCGTCCTCGATGGATTTCCCCCGGGCAAGGCGCACCTCCTTCGCCAGGCCGCCTGGCGCGCCGAACGCTCGCCCAGGCCCTTCAAGAAGGGACGCGTCAAGGCCGCAGCCCCCATAGCCCAGCCCCCCCCCGCCGCACCTCCCAAGCAGGAACAGGCCCGCCTGAAGGTCGACAAGGAGGCCGTTGACAAGGCCTATGACGACGTGGCCCGCCAGATGGGCATGGATGCCAAACAGCTGAAAACGATGACCGAACAGCTTGCCGGCTCGCAAAAATCAAAGGGCCGGATTGTCGGCCGACAATTCATCGACCGGGGACAGGGCTTTAAGATCTCGCACCCACCCGGCTGGGCCTTCGCCACAGACCTGCCCGTCCCGATGCTTTCGGTGGCCATCACCGGCAAAGGGGGCTCGGCCATCGTGACCGTCGTCAGCTTCCCCTTCGGCATGGAGCCGGTGGAGATGTGGATGCCCATGCTGGAGGGGATGTACGGGATGCAGTTTCAGCAGTTCAAGAAGATCCGAGCGGGACGCAAACAGTTTAACAACATCCAGGCCTACGAGCTCTTGTTTACGGGCACCAAGAATGGACGGGCGGTCAAGGCCCGGCAGGTTGTGTTCCCGACGCCGGTGCGGACGTATGTGATTATGTGCGTCGCGCCGGTGCAGAGGTATGAAGCAAGCGCGGCAGGGTTCGCGAGCATTCTCAACAGCTTCAAGGTGCTGACACCTCCCCCGGCCCCGCGGCCGCAGGAGGAAAAGAAACCGGCGGAGCAGCCCGGCCAGCCGTAGTGTGGGCCATCCGCAGAGGTGTAACGTCATGGCGTTTACAATCGCCCTGTCCGGAAAGGGCGGCACAGGGAAGACAACATTTTCGGCGTTTGCCGTCCGGTACCTGGCCGAGCAGATCGGGGGTGGTGTCCTGGCCGTGGACGCCGACCCGAACAGCAATCTGGGCTACTTGCTCGGCGTGGAGCCGGAGCAGACCATCGCCGACATCCGGGAGAGCGCAACGAAAATCGCCGCGAGCCTGTCGCCGGGGATGTCGAAGGACCGCGAGTTGGAGTACCGTATCCAACAGTCGGTCCTTGAGACGCCGAAGTTCGATCTCATCACGATGGGACGACCGGAGGGGCCAAAGTGCTATTGCTATGTGAACCATTTGCTGAGGGGGTTCCTGGACAAAACGGCCGCCGACTATCGGTTCGTGGTGATCGACAACGAAGCCGGCATGGAGCACCTCTCGCGGCGCACGACGAATGATGTGGATGTCCTGATGGTCGTTGCCGAGCCGACCCTCCCGGCGGTGGAGGCCGCAAAGCGGATCCTGGAGATGGCCGACGATCTGCCCATCATCGTGCGCCGGAGGATGTTCATCCTGACACGCGTGCTTCCGTCGGGAGTAACGGATCGCGTGAGAGAAAAGATGTCCGAATTGCCCCTTGAGGTAACGGCCGAAATACCGTATGATAAGTGGGTTTGCGACATGATGGCGGGCGGAACGTCCGTCTTTGAGCTGCCCGAGAGCAATTCAACCTATCGCACGATCTGGAGCGTGATTCAGGAGACCATCGCTGCGGTTGTGTGATTGATGTCCAATGTAACCTCGTTCTACAATAAAGGAGGAGACGGCTTATGGACTTGCCAGATGTGGCAGAAAAGTGGTCCGGCAAGGTAAGCACCGTGACCATCGGCGCGACCAAGGAAGAGGGCGGGACACGCGCCAACACGGTGACGGTTGGCGGGCGTTCGTGCGTGCCCTTCATGGATTTCGAGGGCGACATGGGCAACAAGATCGCCATTGCGATTGACGTGCTCGATGTCGTGCCCGATGATTGTCCTGCCCCAATGAAGGAGGCATGGGGCGATGTCGTGAACGACCCCGCGGCCTGGGCGAAAAAGGCGGTCGAGGAATGCGGTGCGGATCTCATCTGCGTGAAGCTCGACGGCATCCACCGCGACAAAGGCGACAAGAGCCCTGACGACGCGGTGGCGGTCGTGACCGCCGTCAAGGAGGCGGTTGGAGTCCCTCTCATCGTCTGGGGCAGCGACGACGAAGAGAAGGACAATGCCGTTATGCCGAAGGTCAGCCAGGCCCTGAAGGGCGAGCGGGCCCTACTGGGCTGCGCCAAGGAACAGAACTACAAGGTCCTGACAGCGGTTTGCCTGGCCGACGGACACAACATCATCGGCCTTGCGCCGCTGGATATCAACATCGGAAAGCAGGTGAATATCCTTTTGTCCGACATGGAGTTTCCGCTGGACCGAATCGTCATGTTCCAGACAACCGGCGCGCTGGGATATGGTCTGGAGTATGCCTACTCGATCCAGGAGCGCGAGATGCTGGCCGCGCTTCAGGGCGACAAGATGATGTCGATGCCCGTGATCTGCGACATCGGATACGAGTCGTGGCGCGCGAAAGAGGCCAAGTCGTCCGATGAAGAAGCGCCCGAATGGGGCCCCCAGGCCGAGCGCGGCGTCATGTGGGAGGCGACCACGGCCACGGCTCTCGTGCAGTCCGGCTGCGATATCCTCCGCATGAGACACCCGAAGGCGGTGGCGGAGGTGAAGAAGGTGCTCGAAAAGCTTTACGCCTGAACGCTGAATTCAACGGCTGTCTATTTCCGAAGGGAGGATGACGAACACCATGGACTTCATCATCGTTGGTGAGCGAATCAACGGTATGTTCAAAAACGTGAAGAAGGCGATCAAGGAGAAGGACCCGTCCGTTATCGAGGAGTTGGCCAAGAAGCAGACACAGGCCGGCGCCAAGTATCTCGACATCAACGTCGGAACGGCGGCCGAAGACCCCGCAGACGCCATGAAGTGGCTGATTCAAACGGTGCAGAACTGCATCGACACGCCGATTGCGATCGACACGCAGAAGGCGCCGATCCTTGAGGCGGCCCTGAGCGTAGTGGATGGGCGGCCGATCCTCCTAAACTCCGCGCGCGGCGGGGTGGACAGCGAGATCGAGACGTTTGTCAAGCTCGCGGTCGAGCACAACGGATCGATTGTGGCCCTCACAATGGACGCGAGCGGCCCGGCGACAAGCATCGAAGCGCGCGTCGGCATCGGGGGGCAGATCATCGAGAAGGCCATGGGCGGCGGCCTCGACCTCTCGAAGGTCTTCATCGACCCGGTGGTTCTCCCCGCGAAGTACGGGCAGGAGCAGCCGCGCTACGTTCTCGAGTCCATCAAGCAGATACTGGAATTTGTCGGCGGGCCAGACTCGGGACTGCACTTCATCGTTGGGCTCAGCAATCTTTCACAAATGGCGAAAGAGAAGGAGATACGGGAGCTCATCAACCGCACTTTCGTCGTCATGGCCATTGCGGCGGGCCTGGATGCCGCTATTCTCGACGCGAATGATGATGCGATGGTGGATGCCATCATCACGGCGGAGATGGTCCTGAACAAGCAGATCTACACCGATTCGTTCCTGAAAGCGGGGCGGATGTAAGGCGAGTGTGAAATTCGGAATGCGGATTGCGGAGTGGTGAAGAGCCCTTCCGCAATCCGCTCTTTGCTTTGGCCCTACTTGAAGTAACCCCGCGCATCAATGTCCTTGACGGCCCGGGCCAGGCGCGCGCTGAAGCTGTCGATCTTCGCGGCTATGCTCTCCAGCTTGCTCAGCTCGCCCTTGTCGAGAAAGATGCCCTCGCACTTGGGGCAGCGATCGATCATCAGATCCGATTCCACCGCGTAGCGCATCTCTTCGAGCTTCGTCCCGTCCGCACACCTTGGACAGTCATTGCCGGTCGGCCGCTTGGTCTTCTCAACCGTTTCCAGCTCGGGAATGTCCCGTTCGAGCTCCTGCTGAAACCCCACTTCCCCCCTATCGTACCAGATGCCCTTGCACTTGGGACACATGTCGATGGTCACGTTTTCCGGAAGTTCCATCTCCCGGAGCTCGCCATCGCTGCATTTCGGACATTTCATATCGCACCTCCTCGTTGAACCCGTGCCCATGCCACTGCGTCGTCTATTGTATACGCCCCGCGCCGGGGAAATCAACACTATGTTGCACGGCCTATTCCAAGCTCCGCTGCTTTGCCCGTTGCTGAATAAGATAGATCAAGAACGCAACATAGATGCACGCCCCGAATACATAGAGGTGCCGGCCGCGCAGGGGGCAGCCCTGCCACAGAACGAACTTGCCATCGTGCAGGTATCGGCAGATCGGCCGGTTGAGGAAAAAGATGTCCCACACCCACAAACTGATCGGCAGGAATGAGATGAACACGGGCGCGACCGCCAGCTTGATATGCGATATGCGAAGCCCCAGCCGGAACACACCGATTGCGAGGAGGATCGCCCACGGCAGCGCGGCATCGTGCGTCGCCCACCGGTACACCACCCCCCAGTTCACCTCGTATCCGTATGAGAAGGGCTGCAGCATACATCGCTGGTAATAAATGACGGCGTGATGCAGGACGGCCGCAATGGGGATCACATTCAGCACGCAAGTGGCGCCCCACCATGTGCTGCCGCTGTACAACTCGTCATCCGTTATGACCGGCGCATACGGCGGCCAGAACACCCCGATGATTGTGCTGAAGAAACTTCGTTCCATTGCCTCGGTTTGGTTAGCCGTTCAACCTGGACTCCTATTATCATCTCAAGGTCGTTTTTGTCAAGGACTTTGCCCGCAGTCTGTTCGGCGGAACGTAGTTGACACGGATGCACCGATCTGTTAAAGTCGCACGGTTGTTACCCTCGGGCAGAATCGTGACTTAAGCAGACGAAGATGGACAGACAAGGCATTCATCTCCCCGACTTCCCGCTGCCGGCAAAGCTCCTCTGCACGGCGGTTTTCATTCTCATCGGCGTCGGCATCCTGGTCTCCGAGGCGAAGGTGGTGCTCAAATACCGGATGGTCGACGGCAAGCCGGGGTTCAGCGTGCAGGACCTGATCCTCTCCTTCCACGGCCATCCCGGCGCGCCGCTGGTCGAGGTGAAGCTCCGTCTTGCCCCCAGCGCCGACCACAAAGAGTTCCAAAAGCCCATGTACAAGGAGCAAGTCGACTACCTGATCAAGTGGACGAAGGAGGGGTGCAGCGCGAGTGAGGAGGACTTCGCCCCGGTTGTGGAGATGATCGAAAACAACTGCGTGAACTGCCACGACCCGGACGCCGTGGCCAGTTCAACTCCCTTCTGGGTCGATCGCACGGTGAAGCACGATCTCGTCGCGCCGGTCTTCAGCCGGTCGGGGGCCATCTCAGCCACGCGCCTGGTCCATTTGACGCACATCCATTTGTTGAGCAACGTCATGATCTTCGCGTTGACCGGCATCGCCGTGCTTTTCTGCCGGACCCGCTCGGGTCTGAAGGCGGTGCTCGTCCTGCTGCCGCTCATCGCCGTAGCGCTCGACATCGGCTCCTGGTGGCTAACGGCGTACGTTTCCTATCTCTTCGCTTACGCCCTGATGCTCAGCGGCGGCCTGATGGGACTCGCGTTCCTGCTGCAGTTTCTTTTCGTCATGCACGGCCTATGGCTTCAGCGGCCGCAAGCGGAGAGCGCGTAGCCGCGTCACTCCTGCTTCTGGATCTTGCCGGGCTCCGGCGGGCCCCCGAGCGTCGTCCACACAGGGCTGCACCAAGCCATCTCCCCGTCCTTCTGCAGAACACGCAGGTAGTAATAGATGCTGCCGGCGCCGACATCATCGCCCTCCGCCTCGGCCAAGGCCTCCCGCATCGGCTCGTCGTCCTCGTAGTCGAACTCGACCCACTGGCCGCAGTCCGTTGCGCGGTAGATGTCGGTGTTGTTCCGAACGATGACAACCTCCGCGATGTCTTCACTCCCAATGACTTTCACCTTAAGAACGCGGGGGGTCTCGTTGTCCTGGAATGGGACCTCGACCTCACTGCCCATAGGCTGGTCGTTCACGAAGAACTCCACGATGATTCGGGCCCCCGTCGTGCCATAGCACTGCCGGCGTTTGAAGGCGTCGAATATGGCCTCTCGGGTGAGTTCCTTGGCATACACCGCGGCCAGGCCGCCTTTGAAAGGCTTGACATCCCAATGCTCCGGATAGCTCTTTCCCGGCATACCGAATTGGGTGTCGCTTGATGCAATGATCCCCATCCGGTATCCTCGGGCCAGAGCCGCCTGCACCCCCCCGCCCGGAATCTCGCTGTGGGTCCAGAGTGGGTTGCCATGCTTCTCGCACGCCCCCCAGGACGAGTAGACCTCCACCAGACACTCATGGACCGGGTCATGAAAATCCCAATTGGTCCACACGAACGTGTTTTGGGGGACGATCAGAACGTCACGGTCCTTGAACAAGGCATAGAAATCGCGGATGTCGAGCCAGTCGAGGTTCCCCTTGTCGTCCAGCTTCGGCTCCGTCCGGTCGCCCGTGAAGTACACCGACCGGTGACCATACAGGCTGGACGCCCACTCGAAGGCCTTGAGCGTGATAAATTCCCCGGGGACATGGTGCTTGCGCGCGGCATCCTGGGCCGCAGCCCACGCCTCCTCTTTGAAGCCGGCGCCTTCATCGGTGATGGCGCAGAAGTCCAGCAGGGCCACCTCCTTGCCATAGACATAATACTGATCGACCGTGGTTCTTCGAGCCCCCGGCGTGTATTCGGTCTTTCCATGGATGTCGCCCCAGTAGATCTGCCAAGGCTTTTCCTGCTCGGGGACATCTCCGGCGTCCGGTTGGTCTCCATCCACCGCCTCAACGGCCGGGCCGGCATCTTTCGTTTCAGCCTGCGCTTCTTCCGTCTCCGCGCCCTCCACCTTCGGCTCCTCCGGGGGGGCTGCCACAAAAACGGGGTTGCTCAAGCCAAACAGATCGCCGCTCTCGTCACTCACCGCTACTTTCATTACGCCCTCGCCCGAAAATCGGGTGGTGCGAAAGACTTTGAAGTTATTCTCCGTTTCCTTCATTTCCTGCCGGAACAATGTTCGCGACTTGCCGCGCCGGCCTTTCTTCACCACGATTACGGGTTTGCCCTTCAAATGCCCTCGCATGACCGACCGCGGGCGGTTGTGCTGCGCGTCAGTAATCGCCACCCGCAGAGCAAATTCCTCATCCATCCGGACAAGAGAAGGTGCAACGACGTGAATCCGCGTCGGAGCGCCGGAAATCACATTGATCTTCACGGGGGAGTTGGCGACCTCGCTGTATTCTCCGCTTCCACTGACATCCACAAAGAAGCGAATCGTCTGATCATCGCGGGGCGTATTGCCCACAAATGCGCCATCGCTGCCCCATGTCGTGTCGCCGTATACCAGAGTGATTTTGTCCCCTTGTGCAAGCCCGCCATGCGCCGCGATGACGCGCGCCCAGTGTTGGGCGGCGAGGAGGCGGGGCGTAGCAAGACCGTCGGTCTCGAACTCCACCGCAAGGTTCCTGGGGGAGTATGTCCGCACCATATCCGCAGGCACATCGTCTATCCTCGGCTGCCAGGGCACGTTGTAGAGCTGAGGCGCCACCGGTGATTCCCACGTCTCCGGAAAACCGACAGCAATGCCCCCGCCATCAGCAATTCCTTTGGCGCCAACAGTATACGTCAATGTGAGCGTCACGCGGCTCCCGGCATCCAAGGAGCGCGTGGGTTTTATGGTTACGCTTCCAAACTCAGGAATCTTCTGTTCTGTGGTCATTCTCTCTCGTTTCCTATTCTGACACTTCCACTTCGATGCCGACAACGCATCATATTACCATTCGCCCTGCCCCGATGCAAGCAAAACCCCCATCGTCCCTCGTCATAACAGGCCGCACAGCCAGTTAACGTTTGCCTCGAGACTGCGAATTCGTTCCTCGACCGTCTCGCCATCCAGCTTGCACTCATAGTTGAAAGGGCCCTGGTAGTCGATGTCCCGGAGTGCTCCCACAAATGCTCGCCAATCGATCACCCCTCGGCCCGGAAGCTGGTGCTTCTCGTCCACGCCATCGTAATCTGAGAGGTGGAGCGCAAACAGGCGCTTGCCGAGCGTTCGCACCCCCTGCGGCAAGGTTTCATAGCGGTCCATGAGGTGGTTCGTGTCCAGGCATACACCGCACTGCTCGGGATCCAGCCCATCCACCAACGCCAGAAGCTCTTCCACCGAGTTCCCCAGGCACGTGCGCGGCAGCAGCTCGACGGCAACGCGCTTGCCGAGCCTTGCACAGCGGGACGTAATTTCCGAAAGCGACTTCCGCGCCTGCTCCAGTCGCCGTGAGCGCTCCTCACTCGCAATCGGTTCCGCGCTCGCATGGACGATCAGCATCGCCGCGTCGAGATCAATCGCCAGGTTGGTCGAGCTGTCCAGTGTATCCACAGCGCCTTCGCGAGCCGTTTCATCAAGGACCGAAATGTCACAGGCCCCACCGAACGGCACATGCACCGTGGCTACTCGTATTCCTGCCTCTGTACACATGCCCCTGACCCAGTCCACGCTCTGCCGGTAGTCCTCCCCTTCAAAGAGACGCGGCGGAACCTCCAAGGTCCGAATCCGCGACGCCGCGATGGCAGTCAGTCCGTCCTTCGTAATCTCGGTTACGATATTGTGCAGAGAGACGCCGAGTATCGGCTCGAACATGGGGAACCCCCCTTTCTGAATATGGAAACAGCGGCCGCCTGATTTCCACGGCGACCGCTGCTCACTACCCGAATCACTACCCCAGTATCTTGGCGCGCAGGTCCGTCAGGAGCTTGATCGCGTCGGCGATGTCTTTTTTTTGCTCCGGGCCGGAGATTTCGCGCTCAATCGTCAAGGCCCCGTCGTAGCCGATCTCTTTGAGCACGCTCAGGAAGTTCTCCATACCCACCTCGCCCTGGCCAAGCGGCTTCTCCTCGCCCCAGGTTTCGCCAGGCTTGTCGGAACCGGCAGCGTCTTTGCAGTGAACGCTTCGAACATGTTTGCCGACTTTTCGGAGGGCCTCAATCGGTTCGCCGGATCCGTAGAGAATCATGTTCGCCGGATCAAAGTTGACGGCGAGGTTGTCTTTGCCGACGTCGGCGATGAACTCAAGGAGTCCCTCGGCTGTTTCCTGTCCCGTCTCCAAATGGAGATGCTGTCCGTTCTGCGCGCAATGATCGCAAAGCTCGCATGCCACCTCGATTACGCCCGCGCGCTCGGGATCGGATTTACCCTCTGGAATAAATCCTACGTGCATTCCAAGGGCATCGCAGCCGAGGCCCCTGGCAAAATCCGAGTTCCGTTTGGCGATCTCAAGCCGGGTTGCCCGCGTCTCGGCGGGGACAAGGCCGACGGTCTTTTTCACGGTGGGGATGTCCGCATAGCTCTCGCCCTCGAAGCCGCTGAAGACCACAGTGACCTTGATCCCTGCATCGTCGAACTGCTTTTTGAACTCGGCCGCCTTTTCCGGAGTGGCCATATCTCTCGGCGGGGCATGGAGTTGAACCGTCGGCACCCCAAGCTCCTTGACCGCGCCAATTCCCGCTCCAAGTCCGGCGCCAACCGACGTGAATATCCCAAGTGGCCATTTTTCCACGACAGCCCTCCTATCCTTTCATCGAATCATGTCAGTTCGTTCCCTTCAGAACCTGCGGCACATTATGATAGGGAAGGGCATCCGGCGAAACAAGTCTTTTTTCATCCGCATCTGAACGCCACTAAATCATGCCCAATCCAAAGGATACTTTCCCCAATCACGAAACGCCTCGTACAGGGCCTGGATATTTTCGAAGGGGACATCCGGTCCCACTTCTCCATGGAGGATGATGCCGCCGTTGAAGTTACCGAACAGGGCGATGACCTCCTTCACGGCCTCCGTGATTTCCTCCTTCGTGCCGCGCGGGATGATATATTGCCGGTCGATGTCGGTGCGGATGCAAACCTTGCCCCCGATGAGGTCGGCCACTCGTTTGTTGCCCATGATCGTGTGCTGGGGATTGAGGATCTGCACGCCGATCTCGATCAGGTCTTCCATGATCTCGAAGATCCAACCGTCGCTGTGGAACCACACGTAAGCGCCGCTGTCGCGGACCACATCGAACATTTTCTTGTATCGAGGCTTGTAGAATCGCCGCCACATGTCGGGACTCATCAATAGGGCAGTCTGCGCGCCCAAGTCATCGCCGAATGCAATGCAATCCGGTTTCGCGGGTAAGATCTTCTTGATGTTCTCGATGTGATGATCAACAAGACGATCCACCAATTCATGCACTTCCGGCCGGTCCTCGGCAAGATCCATGAGGAGATTCGCCGGGCCGCGCATGTGCTGGGCCAGTTGGAAGATCGAGCCGCCCCCGGCTTTGACAAAGAACTCGGGACGGCGTGATTCGATGTCAGCACGGGTCCTCGCGGCGCCTTCATCGCTCATGGGCGGCGGGAACTCGTAATCCCCCCAGTTGTCCCATGTCGGCAATGCCGGCTCCTTCACCTCGCCGGAGGTATAGCCTCCGAGGCGATACCACAGCGTTCCCCAGGCATCGCGCCACTCGACCACCTCGTCCGGGTCGCTCGGCTCTTTGGCCATGTTCGATTTCACGTTGACATTGCCCGTGTCGTCGCAGTGCTCGCCGACAAGATCAATCAACTTCTGTCCATGCCGCCAAAAGGCCCCGGGGAAGATGTAATGATCCTTTGGCACACGATCCGGCCCCTTGAACTCAATCGCGGCCCGCATTCTCTCTCGACTCGTCATTTCAGCCATTTACCTTTCGTCCTTCTTTATCAAGACAACCGTTCCGTCGCTCTTGGCAGCAACAAGGAAACTGCTGTTTCGCAATTCAGCAAATGCGACGACGGGGCTGCCCCCGATACGCGCAAGGCCTTTCTGAACTCCGCTCACAACATCCAAGACATAGATGTTCCCGGCCTTCGTTCCAACATAGACCTCCCCCCTGCCATTCGAATCGAGATCCGCCGCAGTGAGAGAGGTGATCTTCTCATCCAAAGTCGTATACCATATTTTCTCGGTCTTAATCCAACGATCCTTTCCTTTCGGCAAAGGCTTGATACCCACCACGCCACAGATCGTATTCGCGGCAATGATGTTCGCTGAGTCGTTTGGGGCAGGCCGAAAATGACACATCTTTACAAACGAGCCTGAGACCCTGCCTCCACCCTGCTCTTTGCGCTTCTGGTCGTGCCAGAAAAAACGAAGGCCGCGCTTCGTGGCGCATACGATAATCTCCTTGGTCTTGCCGCCGCCGAAGAGATCGAGCGCCTTCACGCCAACCGGCACACCCACGTTGATTCCCTTGTGCCCATCCTCCTTGTAGTCCGCCGGCACGATCATCTTGCCGTCGGGATTCAACACTTGCATCAGAGGATACGAGGTCAGGAAAAGCGCGATGATCTCCTGTTTGCCGTCGCCGTTGATGTCGGCCACGTCCCCGCAGATGAAATCGCCGCATATCCGCCCGCGGCGGAAGTCCATGTACTTTTCCCACTTCAGCTTGCCATCGCCCGACAGCACATGAACCCAGTTGGCCCCAGCCACGATCTCCTTCTCGCCGTCGCCGTCGAGATCGGAAATTTTCACATAGTCCACGGCGGGTCTTGATGATGTGCCCTGATATGACTCTTTGCAAACAAACGACCAAAGTTCCTTGCCTTGATAGTCGAGTGCACGGACTTTTTCGTCGTCACAGCCGAAGACGATTTCGGGCTTTCCATCTCCGTCAAGATCAGCGACATCTATGGCGCGGACATCGCCTTCCGTTGCAAAAGCCCACACCTTCTTGCCGGTTGATTCATAGAGGCCCACTCCGGAACGGCCCCCGACGATCCATTCATCGCCGCCGTCGGCGTCCACATCGGCGACGCGTATCGTGCTGATGGGCATGTCGAGCTTCACGGTCTTGACGCTCAGTCTCTCGCCTTTCTCCTCTCTCGATGCGGTGCCAGCTATCTCACGTTTTCGTTTCTCGACCTGCGCACGGGCGGCGGCCAGCGCCCTGGAGGCGAGTGCTGAATCGGGCGGCGCTTCGCAGCCGACCGTGAATATCGAGTCATCCGATATGACAAACATATCGGCCTTGCCGAGGCCGCCCGGCATATCACCAATTCCCATAAGTGTCGAAGTGTCACCTTGGACGATCAGCGCGCACTTGTCCGACACCGGCGTCATCTTTACATGACCCCCCTTCTCCTTCGAAGAATAGGCGTAGAGCAGATTCACAAATGTGATACTTTCGCCTTTCTTGAGCGTGGCCTTCTTGTCCTGTTGGAAGAGCTTCGCGACCGGTTCGGCATAGCCATAGAAGGTGTTCCATCCATTCTCATCGGCGAAGGGGGACCGCTCGACGTCCACATTCGCCTGCCCGTCCGAGACGATCTTGCAGAAGCGCCCCTTCTGCGAGAGGTAGAGATCCTTGCCGCGCAACTCGGCCTCACCAAGCGCCTTAAACGTGCAGCGCGCGAAGAACTCGCCGTCCTTATCGGCAATGGCGCGGTCAATCACCAGAAAATAGTCGCCCTTCTTCCAGAAGATGGATCGCTCCCAGTTGACAAATGTGCTTCGGGTCAAACCATATCTTTCATTTTCCGCAAAATTGTCGAGCCGCGCCAGCGTTCGCTTCTTGTATCCGCCCGCGCCCTCGCACGTGAAGTACACGCCGCTGTGGTCTTGAAGCGAACGCATCTGGTAGGTATGGTCAACGAGCCACATCCGGCTCTCGTCGGTGAAGTTGATGATGGTATTGATGTCGTCATGTTTGTGCCCGTGTGGTCCCGGTGGACCGCCCCATGCGCCGGCGCCGTCGAGGAGAAGGTACTGCCCGTTCTCGTCCCAGTTTTCCTTGAACACGATCTTGTTGAAGAGCTTCGGGTCAATGTCTTTCTTGGGCGCGAAGACCGGTTTTTTCACGCCCTGCCCCTTGACCAGCGGGGCCTCGTAGAGCGGCACGCGAATCAGCCCCGTCCACTCCGTCGGTTCTTTCGGCGTCACGGTCAAATCCATCGCGATGCAGTTCTCGAAGATGCGCAGACCGCAGTTGGGGGGCAGCTTGTTCCGGACGAGCCAGTAGAGATGTGGGTCGCGATAGAACCACGCCGCCCGAGCCATGAGCTGGAAAAAGCCGGGGTAGATGATGCCCGATGCGTCTCCAAAGCCTGTCGGCAGACCCAGGTTATTCATACACGCCACGGCGACGTACCACGCATGGTGGCGGGCGATGCCCCGTTTGAAGTAGGTCAGGTTCGGCCGGGCGATGGCATAGCACATCGTATGGATGGGGCAGTAGCACAGGTAACCGCATGCGTCCTCAAGGATCTGGAAGGTGCTCGCCTGTGCCGAGAAGACCGCATCGGCGCATTTCATCCAATATTCGCTTTGGGGGATTTTGTAGTATTTGTGGAAGTAGCGCCATGCCTCAAAGGACCGCAGGGCAGAGCATGTCCCGTGGTTTTCGTCCATGGTCTGAACGCAGCCCTCTTTGACTTGCTCATGGAAGGCGCGCGGCTCGTGGCCGAGGGAGGCATCCATCAGGAGGGCGTTGGAGATGTCCAAACGGTCCCGGTCCGTCCATATGGGTAGCTCCTCGAGCAGGTCCCATTCTTTCACGTGCCTGGCTGAGCGTCCGCCCATGCCATGCCGCTTCGCCGGCCGTTGCAGGAGCGAACGGTTCTTGTCGAGAAGGTCCTTCATGAGGGGCGGAAGCCGCCTGTCGCCGGTGCGGAAGTAGGTCTGGCCGATCCGGGCAATCACGCCTGTAAGGTCCACCCGTGTCGCATGTTTGTCCTGATTTGCGACGATGGCGCCCTTCTCATCCATGAAACCGCGCTCCTTGAGAGCCCGCTCAAACCAATCCATGCCTGTGTATTGAGGCTGGCGTTTCGACGAGAGTGAATCGGTTGCGTCGGGGAAGAACGGGTAGGCTTTCCGCTCGAAGGCGACGTCGATCACCGGCTCGTTCAGCACAACCGCCCTGCCTGCGCCTCGGACGAACTTATCCAAAAAAACGGAAATGGCCTTTTCGACGCCTTCCACATCCGACCCCGCGAGAACCAGGACGTTGATCCCCTTGGCAAACGGATCGTGAACCGTGCGAACCACGTAGCCCCCCTGCCCCGGGTAGATCGAATCGGCAACCACATATTTCTGGCCGTAGAGCACAGAGAGCAGACGATTGTTGTTTACATTGCCGAGGGCCACCAGGTTGCGCCCGGTAATGACCTTGTCGTCAATTGACCAATCTTCGGTGATGAAGCTGCTCGCCGGTTTGATAGCGAGCGATGCGCCTGTCTCCTGCCTTATCGCGTCGCGCAGAGTCTCAGCAGGTTTTCTGAACGCCGCGGCATCCGGGACGACGATGATTGCGCGGGACTGGCCATCGACAACGATCTCGGTCCGTGGGTAGAGCGGTTTGAGTTTCTCGATTCGCGGGGGCGATTCCTTCCGCTCGTCACCGAACGAGACGATGGCCATGCCAAGCACAACCAAAGACAGGGAAATTTGAAAACGAGTACCCATTGTCGTTCTCCTATGTGTCTGCAATCTGGTTCCGTATCGCGTCCCAGCGCAGCCGCTCCTCGTCGTCCCGAATCACCGGATCGAACCCCGCGCGCAGGTATGACTTGATGGCGGGCAGGCGGAAATCGTCGGTGTGGAGCATGACCTGGCGATAGCCCTTCCTGCGAAAGCAATCCAAAACAAGACTCACTAACAGCTTGCCGAGGCCGTGCCCCTGGTGGCCGGGCACGACGCCCACCATGTGGAGATAGCCCGTCCCTTCGGGATGTCCCCCCCGCTCCCACGCGCAAGCCGTGCCCACGGCCTCACCGTCCTTCGTAACAAAAAAGAGGCGGTCGGGTTCAAACTGCGGCCGGTTCATGATCACCTCTCGCGCGTTCTCGGCGGTTCGTTCCTTGCCGCCGAAGGAGCGATTCACCACGTCCGCCCACACCGCCTCGTCACCCGGTTGATATGTTCTAACCTCATACCCCTCCGGCACTTGGATCGATGGCAGATCGTTCAGATTCGGGCGGCACATCAGCAGTTGAGGGCGTTTCGTTTGCTCAGGCATTCAGTCCCCACCTCCGATCCGCGCATCCACTTGCTCAATCAACCTCATGCCGTTATGGAAAAACACGTCCTCCACAAATTGTTTCGACAGGCCAAGACGCTCGACGGCCTTACGAATCGCGCGGAGCTCTTCATAGGTGAACGCCGTGAAGACGAGCTTGTCGTGATCGTCGCTGATGGAAAGCTCCCACGGCGCGGGCGTGACGTAGGTGTACTGGTTGTTGATCTCAACGGACTTGCCGGGGGCGATGCCGATGGGCAGATCGGTGCCGTAGAGGATTTTGTGTGATTCCACATTTGCGAAAAGATACTCCAGGACTTCCCAGTGGTTCAGCATGGCGATGTCGAAATAGACGTTGGGCAAGGGAGCGAGGTCGCCGAGATGCCCAACGATATTTTTCAGGTAATAGGCCCTGCCGATATGGGCGAGGACAATCGTCGCGTGGGGGAAACGCTCGGCCAGGGCGACAACTTGCCCCTGGTTCTTCGGATCGGCAAGACGCTGCTTCCGGGGGATGTGCAGCATGACAATCAGGCCGAGCTCGTCGGCTATGGCCATCAACTCATCCGGAAGCATATCGAATACTTCGACTTCCTCAGGATCAGCCTTTCTGACATAATTGCGGTATGGCTTGAAGCCGAGGAACTTTTTCCCGAGGACGTCCTTTCTTACGGCATCGGGGTCGTCCTCGGGCCGAATGAGCCTCAACGGAAAAAAGCGTTTGTGGTCGCACTTCTCGGCCACGTATTCATTGTTCGCAATAGAGTCCAGCTCCTCGTGCGGCGTTCCGAAACACACCGCCCGGCACTCCCGGCCGGGATACAGATCGGCAAGGTCCTGTCGAAGCTCGTCCAGCGTATAGCTGCGGATGCGGTGGCCCCCGGCCGACCATCCCTCGTGGTCCGGCGGCATGATTTCCTCCGGAAAGACGTGGACGTGGAAGTCGAGAATCTTCTGAGGAAGGAAGTCGTCAATTTCCTCCCGAAAGATCTTCATGTTGCACTCCTGCTTCGTCGTTTCCTTCCACGTATCCACCCTACGACTCCCTTGAAAAGGTAACCTCAAGCTCGTGTCGCCCCTGCGGCACGACCATGTATGCCCAGTTTTGACCAAACTTGCGCTCTGATTTCACCGGTGCGCTCGCCCCATCGCAGGTTGCATCGGCCACCGAACGTTTCCCCAATAAGATCTTGATCACCATGCCACGGGGATGCGCCGCGTTCGCGACGCCGCGGACCGCGCCATCCACGATCTCGATGTCTTCGATGCTGGACACAGTTCGAGCGTTCCACCAGCCGCACAGCTCGTCGTTGCCCATGTGAACGACTGTCACCTCCTTCTCGTCGATACGGCGCAGAACCTCGCGGATTGCCCGGCGGCAGTTCTCGCGCTTTGCCACGTTCGGGGGGTGATAGAACATATTCAGCGTGAGATGGTACGCACACGCCAAATCCAGGCACTTGTGGATCAGGTCGAAGTCGGTCGCCTCCGGATCGGTGTAGGAATAGCCGACCTCGTATGCGGTGATCGGCTCGACCAGGAAATCGAGGCGCTTGTTGCCGCGGGTATGGTCGGTGTAGATGTAAAACGGAAAGGCCGTGCCGAAGGAAAAGCCAAGCATGTTCACGGGATTGAGCGGCGGTGACGGCGCATGGATGCGCGAGTTGTCCGCCCTGCCGCCGAACTCCGACAGCCAGATGGCCGGCTCCGCCCATCCCGTCCAGAGACACCAGTGAAACACGGAGCACACCGACGGTCGGCCGAAGCGCTGCATGAACAGCTTCATCTGCTCCCCGATGTCATCGCGCGTGAAGTGAAGGGGATGCGTATACCCGTCGATGAAGTTGACATGCAGTGCCAGCTCGTGACCGTTCCCCTCGATCTCCTTCGCCTCCCCATCCGTCAGGGCAAACTCTCCGTTTCGGGGCATGATGTTGAGGTGGTACGGCAGGCCCAGCTCCTTCATAAACCGTGACGACTCGACCTGCGCGCCAGCGACGCCCTCGTCATCGCCGCCCCAGTACAGGAGAGCGTCCGCTACCTCTACATCCTTCGGGGGCAGTTGATGAATCAACGGAATACCCGCCACACCGATCATGTTCTGCAGGAGAAAAATGATCTCGTCGGCATACATCACCTCGATGTTGCTGCCTCGGGTGACCATAGCATCGCTCAAGCGGTGATAGCCATCGCCGTCGTAGTCTCGATCCACCGGCCGCCCCTGCTGGATCGCCCAGAGGGTCTTCGGAACATCAAAGGCAAAGTAGAAGGCATGGCCCTTTCCGAGCTCCCGATGGGTAATGGCGGCAAAGCCGGTATCGTTGTCCTCCCGATCGAAGAGCCGGGCAAGCTCGTCCGAGTCGCGAGGAATCATAATTCGCACATGCGAATAGATGAGGAGCTTTTGATCCGGGTGCAGATCGGAGTGGATGCCTTCGGTCAGCGGGTGGGTCGCCAACGAGAACCGTGCGGCGAGCGTGAAATCGTCGGAAGGCTGCGGCGTGCAAGAGGCGCAGGTGTTCCCGAACAGATCATCAAGGCCTTCGGTGGCAAAGCTGATGAGAACTCCGCCCGCCTGCACCCAGTCGCAAAGGGCGAAAGGCAGCGCCGCGGGCAGATTCTCACCGCTCAGTGAGCCAAGAAGGATAACCCGCCGGTCGGATAGGTTCCCGTCCGCCAGAGCAGTGCGCGGAACGGCCTCGGCCGTAAGGCCGAGGTGGTCGCAAATCTCCTTAACATACTCATGCCAGTAGTTGTGCCCGGCCCGGTTTGCCGCATCGCGCAGATCGGGGTCGTAGTTGAACGCGACGACAGACGTCGCCATGGGGTCACCTCATTGCGCTGCACCAGCACTCGGCGCTGTACATGATGCAGCGTGCGGAGCCGGCTTTGAACCCATAGCCCCGCACGCTGTTGAACACCTTACGTCTTGACTTTCACCGGCTTGCCCGTCTCGGCGGACTTCCACGCGCCTTCGGTCAACTGAATGACCCGCAGACCGCACTCGGGCGGAACGACATTCGGGGCGCGGCCGCAGATGAGATCGACGAAGGCCTGGTCCGGGTTGTTGTCCTTCGGCAGGCCCTCGGGAGGGACCTGGAAGGGCTCCGCATCGCCATCGCGGCGGAAGAGCTGATTGTCCCGGATCACCAACTGGCCGCCTTTGCACCAGAGGAGGATTTCCTCGTAGACCTTGAAGCGCGGCCCGACGCAGTCGCCGATGATCGAGATGTTGCCTGAGGCGCCGTTGGTGAACTCGACAGAGATCGCGCTCACGGCATCCACCTTCGCGCCCCGCTTGTCCACGAAGGCGAAGACCTCCTTCGGCTGGAGGCCGGTGATCCAGAGCAGGACATCGATCATGTGCGAGCCGCTGTCATTGAGCTGGCCGCCGCCGCTGAGCTTCGGATCACCGCGCCACCGCTTCGTGGCCTCCATCCAGTTCTGGCTCTGCCAGGCGGTCAGGAAGGTGGGCGGGCCGAGTTGGCCGTTCGCAATGGCATTCTGCGCATACACGTACGGGCCCATCAAGTGGCGCTGGTAGGAAATCATCAGGTGCTTCTTGGATGCCTTGGCCTTTTTGCAGACCTTTTTCGCATGGTCCACGGTGCAGACCATCGGCTTCTCGCACAGGACGTGCAGACCGTTCTCCAGGCAGGCCATGATTTGCTCGAAGTGAAGCGTATGGGGGGTGCTGATCTCCACGGCATCCAGGTCGATCTCCTTGAGCATCTTCGCGTAGTCTTTGTATGCGGGCAGGTTATCCGCACCGGCCACCGTTTTCCGAAAGGCATCGAGGGCGTCATTGCTCACGTCGGTGATGGCGACGATCTGCGCATCCGGTATCTTCGACAGGCGATTGCCGTGACCTCGAGCATTTCCTCCACACCCGATTATCCCAACGCGTAACTTTCCGGCCATAATCGATCCTCTCCAAATCAACTATAACTTAGGTCATGTCCAGAAGAATCTTGAGCGTACCTGGCACAGCGGCCCTCTCGAACGCCTCCAACGCCTCCGCAAAGGGATATTGGGCGGTGATCAACGGCTTCACCGCCACTTCTTTCTTGCGCAGGGCCTCCAGCGCCGGGCGGAACGGCCCGCACCGGGAGCCAACGATTGTCAGCTCGTCAATGACAACCTGGGCCAGGTTGAGCTGCGCGTCCCCGGCCACCGTGCTTTTCAACACGACCGTGCCGCGCGGGCGTGCGAGGTCACACGCCAGGTTGAACCCCGCAGCCGCTCCGGTGCAATCCACCACGATGTCCAGGTCCTGTTTGGTATTGCATTTGAGAAAAGCCGTTCGCCCGCCGCGCTCGTAAACGATCCTCAGTTTCGACACATGCTTGCCCAGGAGCAAGGGATCGCATCCGGCGCCTGCCACGACCTGGGCGGCAAGCAGGCCCAGCTTGCCGTCGCCAAGAACCGCAACGCGGTCGCTGCTGGAGACGGACACCTGCTCCAGGATTTCGAAGGCGGCGGCCAACGGTTCGACGAATACCGCCTCCTCATCCGCCAGATCGTCGGGTACCGCGTGAAGGTTCGCCTGCGGGAGGGCCAGATAGTCCGCAAAGGCCCCGTCGCGTCCATGAATGCCGAGGACCGTCCGATGGGGGCAATGACGGCTCAGGCCATTCGCACAGGTCTCGCACGCGCCGCACGCACAGTTGATTTCCCCGACGACACGCTTTCCGATCAGTTCGGCCGTGTCCGCTTCCTCCACCACCCCCACGAATTCGTGGCCGAGGACCCCTTCGAATTCCATGTATCCCTTGGCAATCTCGATATCGGTGTTGCATATGCCCGCCAGCGTGACGCGAACGAGCGCCTCGCCCGATTTGCGGGCGGGTATGGGGTGGTCCGCCAGAAACGTCAGCTTCGCGTCCTTGTAGAGTAACGCTCTCATGAACTGGCCTTGGTCCGACACGCGGATGCCGGCCCAAGCTTCTCCAGCGCGGCGCGCCACCGCACCCGGGTTGCATCACCCCACAGGTCCTCAAGTTTGTACAATTCGCGGGCCTCCGTGTCAAACAGATGAACGACCACGTCACCATAGTCGAGGAGGACCCACATGGCTTCGTTATAGCCGGCGGCGCCCAGGCGATTTGCGCCGAGGGCCTTCATGGTTTTTGAGATTTCGTCTGCGATGGTCTGCAACTGCCGGGTGTTAAACCCTGTGCAGATCACGAAGTAATCAGCGAGGAACGTTACCTTCCTGATGTCAAGCACCAGGATGTCCTCGGCCTTCTTGTCATCCGCAATGGCTGCGCAGCGGAGTGCGGTCTCCTTAGCTGATATCGAAGATGTTTCCTTTATCTTTGTTTTCCTCCTCTGGGGAGGCGTCGGTCTGGTCATCCGCCTCCTCCGGACGGGGGGGCGGCGCAGGGGCGTGACTCTGCTCCTCACGCAGCTCCTCCAAATTGGCCCCACAGAAATGACAGAAACTCGCATACATCGGGTTCTCCGCCAGGCAATCGTCACAACGCGCGTACAACAGCGTGCCGCAGAGAATACAGAAATTCGCCCGAGGCGTGCTCTTGTCGAACTGGCAGTCCGGGTTTGGACAAATCTTTCGTTCCCCAATGGGTGAGTTGTTTTCTTCTGCCATCATCGCTCCTCACCTCCTCTTCTCAGTGGATATCACAAACGAAGTCGTCCTTCATTTAAACACCACATACTTCACCACCATCCCGGCAAAGACGATGGACACCATGGACATCAGCTTGATGAGGATGTTCAGGGACGGGCCGGAGGTGTCCTTGAACGGATCGCCTACCGTATCGCCCACGATGCCCGCCTTGTGGTGGTTGGATTTCTTGCCGCGGCGGACCTTCACCATCTCGCGGCCTTCGGCCTCGGAATCGGACAAGCTGTCCAGGATTTCATGCGCCTGCCCCACATCGGTAATAACCAGCACGCCGTCGTCATTGACTACGGCGCCGTCGGCTTCCTTGGCCTTTTTCACGAAGTCAACGGGGGCGTAGCAGGTCTCCTCCAACGCCGCCTTCTCAATGTACTTCTTGGCGTTGTCCCAGGCGCCGCCGGCATTCGCCATCATGACGGCCAGTGCGAAGCCCGTAACCAGCCCGCCTGCCAGCAGTCCCATGACGGCCGGCACGCCCAGCAGCAGGCCCGTGGCCACCGGCATAATGAGAGCCAGAAGCGAGGGCACAACCATCTCGCGCTGTGCACCGCGCGTACTGATCGCCACGCAGGAAGCGTAGTCCGGCTCGGCCTTCCCCTCCATAATCCCGGCAATCTCGCGAAACTGCCGGCGCACCTCACGGACCATGGCCCCCGCGGCCCGTCCCACGGCCTTCATCGTCATGGAGCAGAAGACAAAGGCCATGGCGGCCCCCAGAAACATGCCCACGAGGACCTTGGGGTTCATCAGCGTGACATCGTAGTAGTCCATAAAATCGGCCAGCTTTGCCGTGTGCACGTTCACGCTATACTTGATGGGCTCGGCCTGGCCAACAACATTCCGCACGAAATCCAATGTCGTCGTGCCCGCGCGCTCCAGGCCGACGCGGACCTCCTCGATATAGGCTGCCAGCAGGGCCAGGGCCGTCAAGGCCGCCGAACCAATGGCGAATCCTTTGCCGGTGGCGGCCGTGGTATTGCCAAGGGCGTCGAGGGCATCCGTGCGTTCGCGGACATAAGGCTCCTGCTTGCTCATCTCGGCGTTGCCGCCGGCGTTGTCGGCAATCGGCCCGTAGGCGTCGGTCGCCAGGGTGATACCGAGGGTGGACAGCATGCCGAGCGATGCGAGACCGATGCCATAGAGGCCAATCGCCGGATTGCTGAACCCGCCGGCGAAACCATAGGCGAGCATCGTACCGATACACACCGTAACGATGGGGACACCGGTGGAGAACATGCCCACGGCCATGCCGTCAATGATGACCGTAGCCGGGCCGGTCCCCGCCTGGCCGGCGATGCCGCGCGTCGGCGCATAGGTGTCCGATGTATAGTATTCGGTAGATTTTCCGATAATCACCCCTGCCACCAACCCGCTGACAATCGAACCGACAAGACCGAGGTGCCCGGGCAGGAGGATTCCCACCAGCAGAAGGGAGACTAAGGCCACGAGGACCGAGCTGAGATTGATGCCCTTGAACAAGGCCCTCATCAATTCCTTCTGAGTGGCTTCCTCCCCGCTACGGACGACATAAATGCCGATGATGGAAACAACGATCCCCAGGCCGGCGATCACCATAGGCAAAAGCACGGCATCCATCCGGTCGTTCGGAAGGGCAGCGCAGCCCAGCGCGGCGCTGGCAAGGATCGAGCCGCAGTAGGACTCGTACAGGTCGGCGCCCATGCCAGCCACGTCGCCCACGTTGTCGCCCACGTTGTCGGCGATGGTCGCGGGGTTGCGAGGATCGTCCTCGGGTATTCCCGCCTCAACCTTCCCAACGAGATCGGCGCCGACGTCGGCCGCCTTGGTAAAGATGCCCCCGCCCACACGCGCGAAGAGGGCCTGCGAGCTGGCGCCCATGCCGAAGCAGAGCATAACGACGGTCGTCTCGGGCAGTCCCATGTGGAATACAAACCGACACAACAGGAACCACATGCAGATATCCAACAGGCCCAAGCCGACGACCACCAGTCCCATCACCGCGCCGCTGCGGAAGGCAATCTGCAGGCCCCGGTTCAGAGATTCCTTGGCCCCCTGGGCCGTCCGGTTGCTGGCGTAGGTGGCGGTGCGCATGCCGAAGTAACCGCACAGGGCGGAAAAGAATCCCCCGGTGAGAAAAGCAAAGGGAACCAGCTTGTGCTGCGCCCCAAACCCAAAGGCCATAATGGACAGCAGGATCGACACCACCACAAAGAAGATGGCAACCACCTTGTACTGCTGCCACAGGTAGGCCCAGGCCCCCTTCTGTACATGACGCGCGATACGCTGCATCTCCTCGTCACCGGGGTCGCAGGCCATCATGTCCTTGTAGAACTTGAAGGCAAAGACCAGCGCGCAAACGGCGCCGATCGGTGCCACCACCCACAGGAGCGGGATGCCCTGGTCCGCAACAGCCGCCCCAGCGGTCTCCTGTGCGACGGCCGTCCCCGCCATACAGGCAACACCAGCCATCGCCCCTGCTATCCCTTTCCCCACCGTACTCCTCAACACATCCTGTCGTCTCATCGTTTCCTCCAACAACACACTTTCTCCTGTTAGGGTTCGCTCTTCTCTGCCTTCTTGTCGGCGTTCAGTCTTTCTAACCATGCGGTCGCTGTTTGCAGCGCCGGCAGGTCCGGTCCGCTCGGCCACACATCGACCACGGACTGCCAGATATCCACACTTTTTGCCGCAAGACGGCTCGCCTTGTCAAGCGTTTTCTGCTTGGCCGCCTCCTTGGAGGCGATGAAGGACTTGATCGCAGCGAGACGTTTCTTCGCATCGGCCAGGCGATCGAAGTTGATGTTGATCCCCGGGTCGTCGCCTTTGTTGAACCGGGATATCCATTCCCACTTCTCTACGGCAAGTTTGGCGACGCGCAACGCCGTGTCCAATTCGCCGTCAACGAAGGCTTGAATGGTCCAGCGGTCGAGCGTATACCCAATCTGCCGCCGCCAGATATCTTTCGATCCTTCGCCGAGTGTCTTGAACTCTTCGCTCTTGACGGCCTTCTCCATCCATTCGATGGCCACCTCGAAATTCGTCTTGCCTTTCCACTCGCGGAACTTCCTCCGCAGGTACGCCGCCTGCGGGAACGTTCTGTCGTCGAACCGGTGCCAGAGCATGAACCCGATGTCTTTGTCGAAGAACCCGTTGTCCGGCACGCGCTGGGCGGCCATATCGGTGTATTCCACACCGAGTTTGATCACGTTCCATTTGTCTTCGACGGCTTCGAGCTCGTACGGCAGATTGTACATGCTGTTCCAACTCAGATAATGCCACACGTCCGCAAGGTCCGGCTGCAATTTCGTGATCTTGTCGTACTTCGCTACGGCCTCGTCGATCTGTCCTTCCTCCTGCAGATCGCTGGCCTGCATCCAGAATACATCCACAACAACCGCACGAAAGCCCACGAGTACGAGCTGGGCGGCGCTCTCTACTGTCGGAAGTGGCGGCCTCCCGGTCGGGCTCTTTTCCTGAAGGGCCGTGATAAGGCCCTGGACCAGATACAGGGCGGCAAGCAGAATCACCGCCCCGGCAAGCAACGCTCCTCGTCTTCTCGCGCCGGACATTCTACTCGATTTCCCTCCGACGGAAAAGGATATATCCGATGACGAAGGCAATCGCCGCGTAGGTTGCTGAATATCCGATCGCTCCGACAATCGAGATCCCGCTGATCGCCCGGTTGTCGATGACATCCTGCGAGACCTCGAACTTCCTGAAATCCGGCAGGACGTAACTCAAGAATCCGAGCACGACCTGAATCATCGTGTTGAAGGCCCTTTCGACCCACGGGACCGCCTCAACGGAGCCATGCCCGTGGTGCCCAAGCGACGGACCCATGATACGCGCCGCGTTGCGCATGATGTCGATGATGTAGCCACAGAACAACACAAAAAACGAAAATAGGGCGCTCACGGGCCACGACAGGGTGGTGGAACACGCCACTGAGATCGCGACAATCAGAACCAGTTGGCAGAAGATGACGGTCACCGCCGTGAAGAAGTTCGCGTCGTAGCTGCCCGGCTTTTCATACAGCGAGAAACAGTCGCGGAATGGGAGCCCGACCATGGAATGGGACTGCTTACGCCGGATCTGAATGTCAACCCGGCCGCGCGAGTCGATCATCTTTCGGTCGAATGTCACTTCCACCGGATCCGCCGGGACCAGGTAGCGGTTCGCCCGAACGGCGTGTATCTCCTCTTCGACGCTTACTTCCGGCGCCGATGGGTTTTCCATTCGCACGTGCAGGTCGATCTCACGGGCCCGGCCGATCTTGAAATGACCCTCCGCAACCACCTGGTGCTCCGGCAGGGACCTGAGCGGGAGGTCGTCGAATTGCCATACCGCCGTTCGCTGGAGCGCGCGGGAGATCCAGTACATCTCCCCGGTGGCCCTGAGGCCGTACCCCTCGGGCAGCACCCGCTCCGCCTTCACTTCCTCGCCCCGGATAACAAGCCTGACCGCGTCCTTCGACATCTCGTAGGCGTCCCCGATCTCCTCCGGTAGCACAGACACATCCAGCACACCGCTGATGTCCTGCTTTGCGCGGGCGCTGGCAAAGGGATCCTCGATGGGGATATCCAGCGGTTTGCCATCCTCGATGGACACATCGTGACGCGGCCCCACCCCATCCCGGCCGCAGACACGTACGCACCCGGCAATCGCTTTTCTGCCGGCCCCGGGCTTGACGTGAAGACGAACACGAACGGCGATCTTTTCCTTCGAGTCGACAAGGGGAATATTCGTGAATCGCCACGTCGCCCAACTGTTCGTCCTGCGTTCCGTACTCTCCGCGTGATACTCCTTCTTCGCGGCCGTCACGACGATCGCTCCCGGGTCTTCCTCGATATAATCGCGGCCATCCAACGGTGCGACAATCACTTCCAACTGCCCCTTGACCATGAACCGGCCCGGCACATCCGTGACGGCCTCCTTCTCATTGCGCGCGTCAGCTATGTCGTAATATATGGAGCGCCCGTCGGCATTCCGCAGCTCGACGGCAACCGCCATCGGCTTGGAGGCATCCGCGGGCTTGCACTTGAACTTCATCCTGATGACGGCCCTCTCCTCGCGCGCGAGTTCGGGCAGGCCGGCAAACACCCATTTCGCCGTACTTCCCGGCTCGTGAACAATCCAGGTCGCACCGTCGCGTTTTTCCACGCCGGCGCCGTAGACGGAAAGCGTGCCGTTGGGGATGCTCCTGCGCGCTTCCAGGGCGGTATTCCGCCCGACCCATCGGATCAGGACCAGGCTGAACGTCCCCATGATCAGGAGGACCAGCAGACACACAAAGGAAAACCCGAATATCTTCCCGGCAAGATAGGACGAGCGACGGACCGGCTTTGTCATGACCGAGTAGATCGTCTTTTCGCCAACATCCTCCGGGATGCCCCGAGTGCCGAGCAAGATGGCCACCACCATTCCGAACACGGTCAGCGACCAAAGGCAGGACTGAGTAACGATCCGGACACGGCCAACTTCACGAAACACGGCCGAGAACAACGACGTACAGATCAGAACCACCATAAACAGAAGCGGCACAAGCAGAATGCGCTGACGGAGGGACTCGACGAAGGTATGTCTGGCCAGGGTGGCCACCCGCCTGCGGTCGCGGAACATGGCAATAAGAAACCAGACATAGAAGGCCGCAACAAACGTCCAGAGGATGTATTTCACCAGAGAGACGTCAGGCATCTTTCTCTTTCCTGCCCACCGTTTTTAGGAAGAGGTCTTCAAGGCTGGCGGTGGGATGCCCCATGGAGACGACTTCCGCATCGCCCTGCTGGATCGCCTCTTTGACCTGCCCCCAGGAACCCTCCGGCAGCTTCCTGGCCAGGATTTGGACGGTATCTTGCTGCGTAAGCAAGTCCTTCATCGGTCCGACCACCTGCAGGACCCCCCTGTCGAGGATCGCAATGCGGTCGCACACGTCCTGCACATCGGCCAGAAGGTGCGAGCAAAGCACGACCGTTTTCCCCTCGTCCTTGAGTCTGAGGACCAAGTCCTTCATCTCGCGATTGCCGATGGGATCGAGCCCGCTGGTCGGTTCGTCAAGAAAAATCAGCTTGGGATCGTTGATGAGCGCCTGCGCCAGGCCGATGCGCCGGGACATGCCTTTTGAGTACCCCCGCAGGGGGCGCTTCCGGGCCTCGTGCAGGCCCACCATCTTGATCAGCTCACCCGCCCGCTTTTCGAGCGTGTCGGCAGGTATCTCGAAAAGCTTCCCGTAGAACCGAAGCGTCTCTTCGGCGTTGAGAAACTTGTAGAAGTACGATTCCTCGGGAAGGAAGCCGATCTGCATCTTGGCCGATACATCATCCGGCGGCGCGCCCAGGACCTCGATCTTCCCCGATGTGGGAAACAAGAGGCCGAGAAGGAGTTTCATCGTGGTCGATTTGCCCGATCCGTTCGGACCCAAGAGCCCGAACACCTCCCCCTGGTGAATCTCGATATCCAGTTTGTCAAGCGCCCGCACGCGATGGCGCCTGAGCAATCCGACCTCGAAAACCTTGGTCAGTTTTTCCGTTTTGACGACGAGTTTTTCGGACATATTCCACCTTGTAAACCCGCTCCGGGAAATCCCATGAGGGTCATAAGCACCGCGTCGGCCTATTTATTGAACTTACTATGATAATATCGCGCGCCCTTCCATTCAAGCCAAAAATCTCTCTGGCAATCTTGCTGCTTGACTTTCCATCGCCCTGTCGCTACGCTTGCAGGTGCGTTGTTCATGTGGCCTATACGGAGAAAGACCATGAAGGTCAGTTGCTGCGCATATTCCTATCGGGACCTGCTCACACAAAACAAAATGTCCCTTGATGACTTTATCCATACGGCGCGCGAGATCCGCGTCGATGCCGTCGAACTAACATCCTATTATTTCCCCAGGACATCGGACGATTACGTATATCGTCTCAAGCGGCTGGTCTTTCAGAATGGCCTCGACATCTCCGGTACCGCCGTGGGCGGTCGCTTCACGGAAACGGACCAGAAAAAACTGGACCAACACGTTGCCATGGTCAAGGAATGGATCGACATCTCCCAGAAACTCGGCGCCCCTGTAATGCGCGTCTTCGCCGGGGGCATCGACAAGGACGCCGACGAGGAGGCGGTCCGCGCTCGCGCCGTCCAGGCCATGCGCGACTGCGCGGCGTATGGGCAGTCGAGGGGCGTACTCATCGCCATGGAAAACCATGGCGGCATCACCGCCACGGCCGGGATGGTCCTGGACCTGGTGCGAGACGTCAACCATCCCTGGTTCGGCGTGAACCTCGACTGCGGCAACTACAAATCCGAGGATCCCTACAACGAAATCGAGATGACGGCCCCCTACGCCGTCGCCACCCATGCCAAGGTGAGCATTCGCCGCGGCGACGAGCGCGAGCCGGTGGACTACTACCGCGTGGCCGAGATCCTCGACCGCGCGGGCTACAACGGCTACCTGTCCATCGAATACGAAGACCCGGAGGACCCGGTCATCACCATCCCCCGTTTCGCCGCATATCTCCGCGGCATTGTCAGGTGACGCCATCAAAGCACGGCCCTCTGTTCGATTACCCCGTTACGAGGAGAAAAAAAATGGTCAAGCTGGGTATTGTGGACTTTGACACGTCGCACGTCGTCCAGTTCACGAAGCGTATGAACCACATCAACATCGAAGAGGACCAGTGGGTCGATGGCGCGCAGATCGTCTGCGGGTTCAAGGGCACGTCCCAAATCTGCGACCCGGAGCGCATCGACCAGTATGAGAAAGAGATGAGGGAGATGGGCGTCGAGATCGTTGAGAAGCCCGAGGACATCATCGGCAAGGTGGACGGCGTCCTCATCGAATCGGTGGACGGCAGTGTGCATCTGGAACGGGCCATGCCGTTTCTCAAGGCGAAGCTCCCGATTTATGTCGACAAGCCCTTTGCCACGTCTCTGAAGGATGCGAAAAAAATGGTCGCCATGGCCCGAAAAGCCAATGTGCCCATCATGTCCTCCTCGTCCTTGCGGTTTGCGGTCGAGTTGGTCGAAGCCAAGAACGACCCCGGAATCGGCAATGTAGTCGGCGCAAACTGCTACAGCCCCGCTCCGCTCCACGTGCGGAATCCGGGCCTGTATCACTACGGCATTCACGCCGTCGAGCCGCTCTTCGCGCTCATGGGTCCGGGCCTGCAGGTCGTCTGGTGCGTGAAACAGGAGGGCGCAGAGGTCGTCGTGGGCCTGTGGCAGGACGGTCGCCTCGGAACCATCCGCGGCACCCGCGCCGGCGCACATGCCTATGGGTTCACCGTTTGGGGCGACAAGGGCGTGAAACAATCGCCCATCAACCCCGGCCTGATCTATCGAGAACTCTGCAAGCAGATCGTTTCCATGTTTACCACCGGCGAGGCCCCCGTGGACATCCAGGAGACCCTCGAGATCATGGCCTTTATCGATGCGGCAATGACCTCAGCCAAGAGCAACGGAAAAAGCGTTCCGATCAAGATATGAACCTTCTCTTCATCGCCATCGACACGCTGCGGTCGGACCACTTGGCCTGTTACGGGTACCCGCGGCCGACATCCCCGTGCATCAACGCCATGGCCGAAAGCGGGGTCTTGTTCGAGCAGTTCCATTCCGTCGGCAACTGCACCCACCCCGGGTTCACCGCCATGCTCACCGGACTGTTCCCCGAATCCAGTCAGATCGTGAGTCACTGGACTCGGATGGAGCTCTCCAAAGACACTCCCACTATGGCGGAGTACTTCGCTCGTGCAGGATACCAGACTGCGGCCATCGACAATCTCTACGACGGCTGGACGCCGAAAGGCCATCCCCACTATCCCTGGTTCCGGCGAGGCTACGAATACTACGACTACCCCCGGAACGAGGGGTTCTACCAGCCGGCTGCCCAGGTCGCCGAGATGGCAGGCGCATGGATGGAGAAGGAAGCAAAGCCCCCCTTTCTACTCTTCGTCCATATCTGGAACCCTCACGCGCCGTACAACAAGGCGCCGAAGGAGTTCTATCGCTTCTACGACGGCGACGATCCATGCGACCCGCGCCTGGACTTCATGCCGCCGAACGTCCGCGCCCCCCAGCGGAACATCTTCGACATGCCGATCACCGACCCCAACTATGTCGTCGCAGCCTACGATGCGGAGATCGCATACACCGATCATGCCATCGGGATGCTTCTCGAAAAACTCGATGACCTCGAACGCGCGCATGACACCGTCGTCCTTATCACATCCGACCACGGAGAGATCATGGCGCGACCCCGCCTGGCCCTGGGCAGGCCCTGGTGCTTCAGCCATATCGGCCTGCACGAGGACAACCTGCACGTGCCGCTCATCATCACCGGCGGTCCGGCGAAGGCGCGCATCCGGGTCAAGGAACGCTTCCAGCTCGTAGACATCGTGCCGACGTTGATCGAAATGTTCGATCTTTCAGAGGAGAAAGACCTTGATGGGACCAGCCTGGTCCCGGCGCTGAAGGGAGAAACGCTTGCCGGGCGCGATGCCATCTTCGTCAGCGAGAATACCTACCAGAAACAGCGGGCCGCGATGCGGTGGCCGTGGAAGTACATGCGAATGGAGGAGCACTACGACGCCATGCCGCCGCGCTGCCTCTACAACCTGGACACCGATCCGAACGAGATGATCAACCTCGTCGACGACCTGCGCGACCAGGCCGCAGAGATGGACTCCCTCCTCACCGACTACATCGCCCCGCTCATGAAGGCCGGCGAAGACCCCCTGCTGGAGCAGGACATCACCTACCGCTTTCCCCCCCCGGCGATCACAAAATACTAAGCGCTTTGCCGACGGAAAACCGCCACGGCGTTACTCTTCGTCGGCTTCGTCTTCTTCCGATTCAGCCCCTCCACGTGGGCGGCTGAGGCCGTATACCAGCCCCCAGATAAACAGGGCCGCAAGGGTGGCAACGAACAAGACCCGCGCGCCGCTTTCATACAACACCGACGAAGGAAGCACCTCGGCCCGCGCCCTTCGCACGTTCAGAATCCCGTGTCCCAGACTGCTCCCGGCAACCGGATCGCATGTCTTGAGGATGACCTTCTTCACCTCGTCCGCTGTCAGGTCCGGGCGGATGGACCATATGGACGCGGCGACGGCCGCCACGCGGGGCGCCGAGAGGGATGTCCCGCCTCGAATCAGATAGGTGTAGCGCGCAAATCCCCGGCCGGCATAGAACTCGATCCCCTCATAGTGCTCTTCGACGAACTGCTCCGGCACAGCCGACAGGTCAATGTGGTCGCCGTAATTCGAGTAGGACGTCTTGGCGCCCGCCAGCGTTACCGCAGCAACCGCAAGCACCGAATCATATGCCGCGGGGAACATCGGGCGCATCGTATCGTCGTTGCCTGCCGCGCCGACCATCAGCGTGCGACTGCCTGCCAGCGCCCGGAGCGCATGCATTTCCACGGTTCTGCGCGAATAGCTGCCGAAGCTGAAGTTGAGAACGATGTGCTCATCCTGGTGGGCTTGGCGGAAGGCCAAGACTTCCTTCAACGCCTTCTGCAGGGAGCCAACCTGCTCGCCCCGAAACTGGACGCGCCGGATCCCGCACTCCGCGAACAACGCCGCTTGCGCCGCACGCTCCACGTCCGACCCGTGGCTCTTCTTCCCGGAAAAGTCGTCCACGATGACCAACGCCACGCCGCCCCGTGAGTACCATGAACGGGTCAGCTTGCCGAGCACAAAAAAAAGGACTGCCGCGCACGCGAGAACCAGCGTAATGGCGCGCCAGAACCTCGTCCAGTCCCTGCGTGACTCCCCTGCCGGAATTTCGTCCATCTCCGACAGATCATCGGGCAGCAGCCACGCCTCAAACGGGTCCCCTCGTTCGTTGTCCGTTCCACCTTCGTCGGACATGCATTCGCTCAGTCGTTCTTGGCAAAGGTCGGTTTCTTCCCGCCGGTCATGGACTTGACAGATTTCGCGAATGCGTCGATTTCCTTCTTGCCGACCAGCGCGCCGATCTCGATGTGGAACTGCCGCTTCTGCCCCGGTTTGAGGACGTCCAGGCAGCCCCGCGCCCGGTCCTTGGCCCGGCCCTCGACGCCGCAATTGGCCGGCTCGAGTCCGACGGTATAGACCCCCTGCCCCATTTGCTTCCATTCATTGAACCAGGGAAACTCTTTGAGCGCAAACTTGATGTAGGCCCCGAAACCGCCGTCGCACTTGCGGTTCACGACCGCCGCGCACGAATAGCCCCGCCGATCTCCGGCGAGCTTGTGGTAGTAGCACTTCTCGGCATAGTCCTTCGTCGGGGCCTCGAAGGAATTGTATCTTTCCTTTCCGTTCTCCGCCGCGGCGTCGCGCGGGATGACAGTCACACTCGGGATCAGCAACTCCGCCCCATCGGCCACCGCCGGATAGCCCAGGTTGATGTGTTGGAGATACTGCAGCGGCGACGGCGCGTAGCCGATGTTCTCGATTGTGTCATGCACGAACAGGCGGGACTCCCCCATCGTCGCAGTGATCGTCCGGTTCATCCGCAAACACGGGCCGAAAACGAACGTCTCCAGCACCTGGCCGGTGATCGTCATGACGTAGTCGTCGCCCTTCCAGTCGCACGACACGGAGACATTCTTGGCGGGGGTGTTGTTCACGCGCCCGTGCAGGCCGAGTTCCTCGCCCTGGTCCTCGCCCGGGGCGCCGCAGTAGCTCAGGCCGCAGGTGGTGAGAAGCCCGCCGAAAAATCCATAGAGCCACTTGAGGCCGCGCTCGTCGAAGAACTGGGGCGCTACATCGCCTGTTGCAGATCGCCAGCAGAGCGACTTGCCGCAAAAATCGGCGGCAGAGATGTCCAGGCCGCGGTCGGGGAGCACTGTGAAGTGGAAGCCGCTCCCGGTTTTGACCCTGATCGCCGAGACGCCCTTCTCCGGCCCGTTCTTCAACTCGCACACCTTGGCCCCCGCGATCTGCTCCATCTGACCCACGTGCTGTAACAGTGTTGCCTTGTTTATTTTCGCGCCGAAAAGCGTTGCCATTTCCTCTTCCTCCGAAAAGTGGTTATCCTGATGGATCTTTCGTGAGAGTCTATCAGAATCCCCTCTTTGGGCAAGTGAAAACTCGCAGCTCCGGCAATGCCTCTTTGACATGACCAAGAAGTTTCGTATAATATGCGTCACACCGGGAGATACCGTATGCCAGATCAGCAATCCAAAGAAGAGATCGACGAAATCCTGAAGCGGCACCTCGAGCGCGAGCAGGCGGCCATCCGCTTCGGCTTTCCCGTGGGAATCGCCGTGATTGTTATGCTGGCAATCTGGTTCATCGTCTGGCGGGGCAACGCCGGCCCGGCTGGCGAGGCGCTGGTGGAAATCACAGCCCGACGGATCGATCTGCCGGCGAGTCCCTTCACCTATCCCCTCGACGGCGCGCCGCTGCTCCAGGAGCAATGGGGCCTGGGCAATGTGCCAGCGCCTCCCTTTCCCGTCATGGGCGCGATGGATTTCCTCGTCGTCGAAGCCTCCGGAGCATCGGCCCTTATCCAAAGCGAAACGACAATCCACCAGGACCTTGTGCTGGCAGCGGATAGTCAGACGGCCCTCTCCAAGCTCCTCCAGGGCCTTGATACTGTTCTTGACAAACACCCCTACGAGCGGCTTTGGATCGGCACGCGAACGACGGAATTCGTCGGTCTTCCCGGCCAGAAGATCAAACTCGAGCCATACGAGCTGAGCAATCTGGGCATCGTCCCCATTCCGCTGCGCTATCATCCCGGCGTGCCGCCGCAATCCGCATCCGGCATTTCTGCTGTCGCCGTCGCCCCGTCGGAACACGTTGCCTCCCTGGCGGCAAGCATTGACGCCGTCTATCGCAAGGGAAAGGCAGGCTCTCTGCTGCTTCGCGTGAGGGAAAAGAAATCGACTTCATCGCCGCCACCCAGCCCCGAGAAATGAAGACCCTGCGCAAGTTGCTGCTGCTTTTCGACGCGGCCACGTTCATCCCCCGCCGCTTGCTTGTCAATCGCCTCAAACCGCCTGTCGCCATTGCGAAACAACCCGGCGAACTCATCGTCCTCTGCACCGGCGACAGCCTGACGGCGAACACGTACCCGAAGAGACTCCAGAAGCGGCTCGCAGCCGCCGCGGTCAAGGCCCGTGTCTTGAACTACGGCGTGGATGGATTCACATCGGGTGAGTATCTGTGGTATGCGAGATCGACGAGCCTCTTCCGGAGAACGAAACCGGACATCGTGCTCCTCCAACTCGGCACCAACGACGTGCGCTGCGACTTCCGCCATACGCCCGCCGCCGCGTTCAGGCGGAACATGCGGCGCATCATCCACCTCGCCCGCGACGCCGGCGCGACGGTCCTGGTCGCCACGATTCCTCCTGTGTGCCGGAGCATCATCGGGTTTTCGCGGCGCTCCGTCTGGCGCGCCGCCGTCGAGATCAACCCCGCCATCCATTCACTCGCCGCAGAATATGACTTGGCTCTGGTCGACAACTACTTGCTGTTCAGGCGCCACCCCCAATGGCTGCCAGGCGTTCATCCGACGCAGGAGGGATACCACGGCATGGCCGACAACTGGCTCCGGGCCTTGGTCGAGTGCGGCCTCCTCCATATGTCCGGGCACTGATTACTTGTTCGCCCGCTCTCCCTCGCGAACAAGCCTGACATATGTGGAGAGCTGGTTCATGTTCCGGATGAAGATGTTCGTGTAGATATTCCGGTCCTTGCCGAGCCAACGGCCCTGGCCGTCGAGCTTACCGATCGTTTTCTTCACACCGCCCTCCATGCGTTCGGCGCGGGCCTTCATCTCCTCCAGTGTCGGCTGGCGGTCCCTCTTCTCGATATACTTGTCCCGCCCGGCGTCGAGTACTCTCTTGTAGAACGCCTCGGCCGACCGGACTCCGTATCCGCTCTTGAAGCTGTAGTGCGTCGGCAGGTTGTCATCGGTATAGACCAGGTGGTAGGTATCCTTCGTCATGTAGAGGGCCTTGTTCGTGCCAAGCTCGACGAACCGAGGCCACACATCCTTGCCGACCATGCACGTCTCCAGCCACGCCATCGCCGCGGGGATGGGCTTTAGATACCTCTCCTCGCCCGTCTCGATATAAAGCTTCACGAGCGTCCGGATGTTCCGCGCCGTAACGGCGGGGCACACCGATTTCGGCTCGAACTTCCGCGCCCACTCCGGCTGCATGTTCAGGTCGTACTGCTGGGCCCAGCCGGCCTGCGGGGGCGCAAGTTGTGAGGCGATGATGAAGTCGCCGCCGCGTTTGGCGCTGTCGAGGTACTTCTGTTCGCCGTACCGTTTGTGGGCCTCCATCATCACATCGATGCAATCGTTCATGGCGTTGTCGTTGAACGTATAGTAGTAGCCATACTTCCTCGGGGGATGCAAAATCTCTTCGCGACCATCGGGATAGATCTTCTTCACCTCGAACGTGCGCGGCTTCTCCGGGGGCTTCACGGGATACCGCTGCGGCCAGCCGCCGTTCTCCGCCTGCGCCTTGAGCATTCCGGCAAGGCCATACTGGGTCGCCTCCCGGACTTCGGGATCCTTCACAATCTGATCGACCGCCATAAGCAGGCGCAGGGCTGCCTGCGTATTGTTGTCGTCGAAGGTCGTAACGTTATAGCGTTTCCGAACGTTGGGATCCTGGCTGTCTTTGTCGCGGCGATAGAAGTATTTCCGACTCCCCTTCTTGCTGAAGTCGATCTTGTAGGCCCATCCTCCCGATTCGAGCTGGCCCCAGGCCAGCGCCTTCGCGGCGGCAACGGCCGCATCGAGGAATTGCTTGTCGCCGGTCGCCTCGTACGCCTTGACGTAGGCGAGGCCCACCGACGGCGTGCCCGGAGGCTGCACCCAGATCTGCCACTCGTTCGCCTTATTCTCGCCGGCGCGCGTTTTCAAGTCCTCAGAGTATTCCCACAAGTAACCGCCCCGTGTCGAGACCCTTGTGGTGAAATACGTCGTCGCCCTTTTCATCGCCTCGGTGGCTTTCTCGCACAGACCGTCCTCCAACGCCGCCGCGCTGCCGCACGCGGACATGAACCCAATTGCCCACAGAACAGATTTGGTTGTCTTTCCCATCATTCTTGTCTCTCAGCCTTTCCCGCCCATCGCACCATGTTTAGCAGCAGTTGCATCTCCACTCCTTCGACAGGGACGTCCTTGTTGTCCGCTCCCAGGCCGGTCGCCATGCCGTCAGCCACGTACCGGCCACTGCCGAACTCCCCGGCAACCACGATGGCCTTGCCCGCAGGGTCCATAACCACCACGGTCCCCTTCGCGCCCGGCTCGATGAGCACATGATCATAATACGTATGCTTGAAGGTCTGACCCGGCGCAAGGCCCTTCGTGACAGGGTGCTCGCCGGCTGCCTTCCACTCCGTGTCCTTAACGTGACCGCTCCCCTTCGCCGCGATCTCCGGAATAATCGCGGGGTGATCCCGGTAGCCGATGGCGTCGTGCGTGACGACGAGGCCCTTGCCTTGTTTCTCAACAAGATCGCGAAGTCGCCCCACCAGTTTCCCGTCGATTCTCGCTGCCTCCTTGAGCTGTGGGATCACGATCACATCGCAGACCGCAAGGCTCTCCGGAATGAAGTTGTAGAGCGGAAATGCACACATATTCTCCTGCGAGCGAAGCGCATCCAGAATGGCGCCGCCGCCGTAGCTGTCCACGGCCACCCCGACGCGGATGCCGTTGCCCGGGGGAACGATCGCCGGACCTGTCCTCAGTTGGTAGTCCTCCACTTCTTTTTGCGACAGGCCGATAAGCGGCGCGCTGCGTTTAACGAAGGAGCACGGCTTCCCCCCCGGCGGGACGATCTGGCCATAGACGGCGATGCGGCTTCGCCCTTCCGGGACCGTCACCCGGACGGTCCGTTCCCGTTTATCTTCGGCGAGGATGGCATCCAGGGAGGCGATGACACGGCCATCGCACCCCTCCACCTCGACCCGCCCCATGACGTGTTTGCAGAAGGTCATCTTCAGGCTAATGGCCTCGCCCTGTCGGAAGGTTCGGGGGTGATCGGGGATGAACGGCTTCGGGAACTCGAACCGGACGTCCGACGCACCGTCGGGTGGAAAGGTATCATTCGATGTTGCGCTCAGACGGAGAACGGGAAGAAAGCGCTTTGCCAGATCTTCGTTATAGTGGAAAATCAGGAACCCGTCGGCGCCGAGGCCCCGCGCGATCTCGATCTGGTGAAGGAGGTAGCTCGCGTCGGGGAACCGGGAGGACGAGGAGAACGCTCCGATGCCGGGATAGAGCGGGACTGTGCCCGCGACCCAATCCACCTGCTCGGCGACCTCCTTCCCGAAGCGTTCCGGGTTGTCGGTGTAGTCCATCGGACAGACGAAGTCGAGATAGCCCTTCTCGCACCAGAGCTTCCAGTCCTGGCCCACGCTCTGGCGGTGGACCTTCCAGTTGCGAAAGACCGCCGCGGATATCTTGATCTTCGGATCAAGTTTCCGGGCCTGCTCGCTAACGGCCGCAACCACCTGGGTGATCTGGTCGCGGCGCCAGTCGTCGAACTTCCCAAAATGCACCCCGCCCTTGCGCACATCTTTCGGCCAGTCGGCGACCTTTTCGCCAAGGGTCTTCTCGAAGCGTTCCCGGCAGCCGGGACAGTAGCAGAATTTCGAACTGGGGTAGCGGATGTAGTCGAAGTGGATCCCGTCGGGGTGGTATTTGCGGACGATCTCCAGCATCGCGTCGATCTCGTGCTTCTTGTTCAACGGGTGCGACGGACAGAGCCAGCGACCGCCGTGGCCGTCGGTCTTCTCTCCATCCACGCCCACTTGCAGCCGGCCCTCCTGTTCCAGCTTCGCAAGTTCTTCCTCCCCCGCCCGGGATGCCCGCCAGTTCACGCGCCAAACGTGCACCTGAATACCGTACTTTCGCGCCGCTTCAAGACATGCCTTAAGTTGGTCGCCCGATTCCTTCAACACGTCCGAGGGATTGAGGATATCGCTCGGGTAGTTGGCCGTGTAGCCGCTGCACATGTGGGGGAAAGCGGCGTTAAACCCGTTCTCCTTCAGGGTCTTCATCGCCTCGTCCCAGGTGGTCCATATCTTCGACGGGATCCACACGCCCCGGCACTCCCCCTCCCTTGCAGGAACAAGATAGGCGTAGGCCGCCACTGCAGCTTCATGCGCCGACTCGGCGGCCGCGATGGCCTCCTCGTACTTTTTCTCCCCGGCCAGCGAATTGGCCTCCTTGGCCTTGGCCTCCGCTTGCGCCAGAAGCTTCTCGCACTCTTCCGCCACCTTCCGATGAGTCTTTTCCTGTTCCAGGCGCTCCTTCATGCCGTCAAGGGAATCGAAGGCGGCGACATGGCCGATGGCGCCAACACGCTGCCGGGCCGCCTCGGCCCAGAGGTGTGGCAGGAAGTGAGCGACACAGGCAAACAGGAATTGGGCTTTTTTCGTAACGTCATCCGTCAGAAGGACATGCGACATGTAATAGCCCTTGTCCGAGAGCACCACGGCAGGATAGCCCGTGTCCGTCCCCTTCGCGTCAAGCCAGGTGGCCAGGACCTTCGCCCCATCCATCGGCTCGACGACCTGTACGTTCCAGCTCGATTGAATGGCCGATTCCGGCAGGCCCTTGATGACGCCCGGCACAAACTTGATCGACGCGAAGTCGCCGGGGGCCTTCTGCTTCACGTGTGTCTTTGGGGTGAACCCGAGGGCCTCGGCAATCTTCGGGTCCACGCTGTAGAAGATGAAGACCTTGCCGCCCCCGCCGATGAACTTGAGCACCTCCTCCACCCACTTGTCACTCCGCTGGGGGTTATAGGGGAAGAAGGCGAACTTGCGGCCCGCAAGCTTGCCCGCCTCAACGTCCTCGTCCCTCAGCAGATCATACCGCACGCCCATCTGATCGAGGCATGAGGTCACGGCGTTGAGATATCTCTGTATCCCCCTTCCTTCTCCACCGGCGTCGCGCTCCTCCGTAAATGTGCCACGGACGACCGCGATCTCCTGTTGGGCCTGACAGGCGGCGAACGTCACAACCACGCCCAGTGCAACCCAGATGAGCGATCTTTTTCGCATTGGTTTCGACCTTCTGAAGAATACGGCAACCGACCACGACACGCCCCATCGTACCACCCGCCCCCTTGCGAGTCAAACACTTTCGGAACAGCGCAACTTGAAAACGAAGAAGAAATATGATAAAGTCAACATCTTCTCATTGCGCGAGACGCTTGCGTCAATTCCTGCGGGATTTCCACATGGCCGTGGCGAAGGAACACAAAGAGCAATTCGACGTGATCGTTATCGGCGGCGGCCTGGCCGGGGTGTGCGCCGCGATCGCGGCGGCCCGGCACGGGTGCAAGACGGCCCTCGTACAGGACCGTCCGGTTCTCGGGGGAAACTCCAGCAGCGAAATCCGTGTGGGAGTGGGCGGCGCGGATGCTTCCTTCCGATACGCGCGGGAGACGGGAATTCTTGAGGAGCTGCGGATCGAGGATCGTTTCCGAAACCCCATCCCCCACAAGAACGGCCGGATCAATTCGATCTGGGACAACATCCTCCGCGAGTGGGTCGTCCGCGAGCCGAACCTCACGCTTTTTCTGAACGCCCGCGCTTGCAAGGCCGTGATGAAGGACGAATCGACCCTCGCCGCAATCGAGGCCATCCAAACGAGTCTGGAGCGGTCTTTGCACCTGGAAGCCGACCTCTTCATCGATGCAAGCGGCGACGGCATGATCGCCGCCGATGCGGGGGCCGAGTTCCGAATCGGTCGCGAGGCTCGAAGCGAATACGGCGAGCCACACGCGCCCGGCGAGGCGGACTCCGTAACCATGGGCAGCTCTCTGCTGTTCGAGGCCGCCGATGTCGGCCGGCCGGTGAAGTTCGAGCCGCCCGATTGGGCCATGGACTTCCCCAACGATGACGCCCTGCCCCGCAACCACGAAAACATTGACGCCGGATACTGGTGGATCGAATACGGAGGCGCCAACCTGAGCACCATCGATGACAACGATCGTATCCACGACGACCTCCTGAAGTATCTCTTCGGCGTGTGGGACCATATCAAGAACCACGGAGACCACGGCGCGGAGAACTACGCCCTGTCGTGGATCGGCGCGGTGCCCGGCAAGCGGGAGTCGCGGCGCTTCATTGGGGACCATGTTCTGACCGAAAATGAAGTGCTGGCTTGCGAGCTTTTCGCCGACCGCATCGCCTACGGGGGGTGGCCCATGGACCTGCACTGCCCAGGCGGAATTGCCAACACCAGGGAACCTGGGGCCTATTTCTACCCGGCGCCGGAGCCATACAGTATTCCCTTCCGGTGCCTCTATTCGCGAAACATTCACAACCTGATGATGGCCGGCCGAAATATCAGCGCCAGCCGGATGGCCTTGGGGTCAACACGGCTCATGGGAACATGCGCCGTACTGGGCCAAGCGGCGGGAACCGCCGCTGCGCTCTGCAAGATGCACGGCACAACACCGCGTGGAACCTACGAAACCCATATCCGGGCGCTCCAGCAAACACTTCTCAAGGACGACGCCTACATCATCGGGCTCGCAAACCAGGACCGGGACGACCTGGCCCGGTCGGCGTATGTCTCGGCGTCGAGCGACATGCCCTTGCAGGTGACGAAGGCTGACGGGGTCCACCCGCTCACCTGCGAACGAGGAATGATGTTTCCGTGCACCACATCCCTGATCGAGTCGATCGATCTGCTGCTGGAGTCATCGCGTGAGCAGGACGTCGAGATTGAGCTGGGCATCCGGTCTGGGTTCTCGCGGTATGACTTCAGCGAGACGCACGACCTCGGAACGGCCACGGGTACCGTCCCCGCGGGCAAGCGCTCCTGGGTCTCATTCACCCTGAACCAGGCCGTGAACCCGGACCAGCTCTACTGGGTCCGCCTGCCGGCCGCGGAGGGGATCTCCTGGGCCTACTCGTCAACGCCCGAGATCGGTTTGCAGAGGGCCTATCGCGAGAAGGACGGCTGGCCGACGCCGGACCGCCCCCGCTCGTGGCGGGACATGAGGGAGGTGTATTGCATGCGCACCACTCCTCCCATGCGGCCGTACGGACCGGAGAACGTGGTAAGCGGCATCGCCCGGCCGGAGATGATGCCAAACATATGGATATCCGACCCCGCGAAAGGCCGGCCGCAGTATGTGGAGCTCGATTTCCAGGCAGAGAAAACGATCGACACGGTTTACCTTACCTTCGACACAAATCTGGACACGCTCGTGCCTTACGGCCCCGCGCGGGAATGCGTGCGGGACTACGCCATTCTCCGATTCAGCGAGGGAAACTGGGCGCCGATCTGCGAGGTGACCGGCAATTATCATCGCCGGCGGGTTCACCGATTCAATCCGGTTTCAACGTCCAGACTTCGCGTCGAGATCCGCCAAACCAACGGCGCGCCAATGGCACGCCTGTACGAGATTCGGGTTTATCGAGAACGATGAGGACCAATCCCAACGGACAATACCCACGCCTTGTCTCCGCCGCAGCTCTTGCGCTGACCACGGCGCTCGGCTGCGTAGTGTTCGGCGGCGATGCCTCCCTGCCGAAACCGAGCAAGGCGCTGCGCGTGATCCAGCAGCGGTACTTCGATCTCGTCCGGTACCGCAATGTCCAATGGGACGATCCCGAGGTCGCCAAACTTGTTGCGAGGATCGAGTATGATACGGGTCGGTTGCTTCAGGAGCAGGTAACCGATCCAGGCTCGCCCTGGCATGGTTTTTTTGGCATGTCCAAAGGCAAGCCCCTGGGCGGACAGTCGCTCTTGGCTGCCCGAGCAAAGGCAGAGAAGGCCATCCACACCCTGAGCTCGGTCTTCTGGTGCAAACCCAGCCGGTTCCACCAAAGCAAGCGGGTGCTGCGCTGCATCGAAATGGCCTACAACGCCTTGCCGCGAAGGCAGTCGATACACGCGTCGAAGTCCATCTATGACATCGCCCCACCCTATCGCTACCGCACGGCAAACCTCTGCCGGTGGCTGGCCCAAGTCGGAGAGTTCTTGTCGAAGGACGTGCGCGTGCACATGAAGGACACGCTGCGCCATCTTCTCGTACGCCAGAAGATGACCGATCCGACAAGGGGCATGAAGCTGCTCCTTGGGGCCGTCTGCCTCGAAGACGACCGGCTCCTGTCCGCAGCGGGGCGAGACATGAAAGAGCTGCTCGGCAAGTGGGGCGACGCTATGACCCCGGATGGTGACATCGCCGTTGAGGCTGCGGCAGCATATTGTGCGGCCGTATCCGGTGATCATTACTTCACCCGAGACACCGACTTCGCACCAAGGGCGAAATCCATCCGCGCCGCCGGGGACCTTCTGCATGATTTCATTCTGTGGACGGTCTACCGCGGCCGCGCGGACTTGCTCGCGTACCGGAACCCGCGGCAATGGTCGGGACAGGTGGAACGCGACATCGCAAGCACCGTGGCGTATCTGACCGCCGCCGGCCCGAATACGCGGGAGACCTGGCGTTTTGCGTATGATTCGGTCATTCGATGCGCCTTTGGGCACAGGGAAAGGTTATGTGATCTTCTTACTCTTCGCCCGCTGACAAGTCGCGTGGCAAGTGTCCCAGAGTACGCCGTGGAGCCGCGTACGAAGTACTTCCCCGAGAAACGATACTTGGCCGTCCAGCGGCCCTCGTTTTTCGCCTCGCTTCGATTCCCCTCGCGCGCACGGGCAGCCCTGGACTATTCCCAGCTTGACGTGGCGACGAACGTGCGGTCCACACCAAACGACCCGAACCTGCTCTTTCTCATGCCGGAGTTCGAGCCGCTCCTGCCGGGAGGCACGTTCTCACAATACATTGCGGAGAAAAAAAAGGCAGTATACGATTCCAGAAAGTGTTCCGAAACCACATGCCCCGACGCCGCCGTTCTGGACGACCAGACGGCCATTGCCGGCGTACGCCTCCGGATCAAGCGAAAGGACAATTTTCTCACGGCAAACAAGTCCTGGGTCTTCTTCGAGGACAAGATGGTCTTCGCGGGGTCCGGCATCGAAACGAAGTCCTACGACATCAGGAACCTGGGGTGGGCAGCAAAGCCAACGGACCATCGCGCCTCGATCACGTTCGCTTTCCAGAAAAGCGTCCAGATCGACTTCGCGCGCATTTTTTTCCGCGTCTATCGCGGCCGATTGTATTGCGTGCCCCGTACCATGTACTTCATGGTGTCCGGCGACGGGTCGGCATGGACGCGGGTGCGCGAGGTGAAGCGTGAGGACCTTCCCCGGTCCGGCGACGTACCTCTCGGAGGACTCACGTACCATCTCCGGCCGAGCAAGGCCCCCTTCTACCGCCTTTACTTCCCGGCCGATGCCGACGGCTTCACCACACAAATCGCGGAAGTGGAGTTCTATAAGACCGGCGCAAAGCAGGATACCGACCCGATACCACCGGGAGCGAAAAACCTGGCCCTGGAGGCGCGCGTGTCCGTCAGTAGCACATTCGGGAAGGACCTCGGGCCGGAGCGAATCACCGACGGCAACTGGGCGCCTGCACTCGAACCCTCGCAGGTGCAGACGTGTCTTTCCATCCTCCGGACACGGGCCGCCCGTTTCACCTATCGCAACCCGCGCGGCGTCCGGTGGATGGCCTTTCCCGCCCTGGGAAAGAAAAGCAGGCTTCGAGACGTGTCCTGGTGCCACATCAAGCAAACCGCTTACATCTTTCTGCAGCCGGCCGACCTCATCCTCACCGGCATCGGCAACGGCTACGGCCGTATCTCGATCGACCACGAACGGAACGACCGCTTCGCCGTAGTGTGCTTCCCGAACCTCGATCTCGAACAGACGCCGCGCGCGGCGGAAGCGGGGCTGGTCACGCTGACGCGCCTGGACAAGTCCGCTCACATCCTTGTGGATCAAGCCAGCGGCACGACGGCCGCTGCCTTTTTCGATATTGTCAAAGACGGCGCCATCACGAGTGAGGGACCGGCCTATCTCCTGGTTCGGCAGCACCCGGACCTGCTCATCGCGGCGAAGTCCCGACGCGAGGCGCCGTCAACCCTCTGGATCGACGCGCCGAAGACAAAGACTCTCGTAGTGAACGGCAAGGTGCAGCCGGTCTACAAGAACGGAAACCTCGTGCGCGTGACGGCGCACAGATAACGAGCCATCGGTGGTCCGCAATGCACATCGTTGCCATAGAGCCCTACTACGGCGGATCGCACAAGGCGTTCCTGGACGGCCTTGCCCGGCACAGCCGGCACGACTTCGCCATCCTCTCTCTACCCGCACGCAAGTGGAAGTGGCGGATGCGCGGCGCGGCGCTGACCTTTGCCGAGATGCTGGACAGGCACGACGGCCCCATGGACCTCCTCTTCTGCTCCGACTATCTCTCCCTCGCCGATCTCGTGGGCCTTCGGCCCAGGCGCCTCGCGTCCGTCCCGAAAGCCGTCTACTTCCACGAAAACCAGTTGACTTATCCCGTGCAGGACGAAAGTGAACGGGACTATCATTTCGCATTCACGAACATTACCGCCTGCCTCGCGGCGGACGCCGTATTCTTCAACTCGGATTTCCATCGCTCATCATTCATCGAGGCCGTCGGGGGCTTCCTGCACAAGATGCCCGATCACCGGCCGGAAGCCGCCGCACGAGAGATCGAAGGCAAAGCCCGCACGCTGCCGCTGGGGGTGGACTTCGGCGTCTTCGACGAATGCCAGGCCACGCCCCGGTCCGGGGACGATCCCGCATTCCTCCTCTGGAATCATCGATGGGAGTATGACAAGAACCCGGAGGATTTTTTCGCTGTCCTCTTCGACCTTGCCGAAAGCGGGTTGCGATTCGATCTGGCCGTCGTCGGCGAGAGGTTCCGGACCTATCCGGCCGTCTTCGATACCGCCAGGGAACGGCTCCGGGACCACATCATCCAGTTCGGCTTCCTTCCATCAAAGGCTGACTATGCACGCCTGCTGCACGAGGCGGACATCGTGGTCTCTACGGCTATCCACGAGTTCTTCGGCATCTCCGTAGTCGAGGCGATCTACTGCGGGTGCTTCCCCCTGCTGCCCCACCGGCTGTCCTATCCTGAGCTGCTTCCACCGGAGCGGCACGAGCGACACCTTTACCACAGCCTGACCGATCTGAGGCGCGGGCTCGACCATGCCGTGCGCCATATCGATTCCACACGGGCCACAAAGGTGTCCGAAACGGCAGCGCGATTCCGATGGGAGGAGATGTGCGGGCGCTATGACGAAGCCTTTGACAAACTGGCCGGCGGCAGGACGTAATGGAACAATCCATCAAAAACGCGATCCGCCTTGCCCCTGCCGACTACCTGGAGATACGCATCCAGGAAGGCGCCGCGACCGGGATTACCTATGCAGGAAAGGAATTGGAGGCCATCGGCGAGATGACCGGCCTCGGCGGGTGCGTCCGGGCGCTTGTGGGCGGCGGGTGGGGCTTTGCGTCGTTCACGGACATCGCGCACCTCCCAAAATACGTCGAGATGGCCTGCGAGCAGGCGCGGCTTGTAGGCGACGCCGGCGTGCGCCTGGCGCCTGTCGCTCCGCACACGGACACGGTATCTGTGAAGCCGGAGATCGACCCCGCCGCTGTTCCCCTCGCCGACAAGCATGCCCTCTGCGAGAAATATAACCGCATCCTTCTGAAGAATGACAGGGTCCAGACATCGAGCGTGCGATACCGTGACGCCTCGGGGCAAATCATCTTCGCCAACTCGGAGGGCAGTTTCATCACGCAGCGCATGACCTTCTGCGGCGTCTCGGTCTTCGCCATCGCCAAAGACGGGATGAATGTCCAGCGCGCGTACGAGTCCACGGGTGACTTGCGCGGATATGAAAACGCACTGGGCCTGGAGGAGAAATGTGACGAGATCGCCAAGCGGGCCATCGACCTGCTGAACGCCGATCCGGTGAAGGCCGGCAGGTACGCCGTCGTCATCGACCCGGAGCTCTGCGGCGTCTTTGTCCATGAAGCCTTCGGGCACTTGAGCGAGGCCGACTTCGTCCATGAGAATGATCGCCTGCAGGAGATCATGGTCCTTGGGAGACGCTTTGGCCCCGACGTCCTCGCTATCGTGGACGACGGGAGCATGAAGGGCGAGGCCGGCTACATGGCCTATGACAGCGAAGGCACGCCGACGCAACGGACCCCTCTTCTAAACGAGGGCATCCTGGTCGGCCGGCTTCACTCCCGCGAGACGGCAGCGAAGATGAATGAGGCGCCTACGGGCAACGCGCGGGCGCTCAGTCACGCCTTCGAACCGATCGTTCGCATGACGAACACGTTCATGGAACCCCGTGACGCCACGTTTGAGGGCATGTTGGAAGGAATCGCCAACGGCATCTACGCCGTGGGCGCCATCGGCGGCCAGACCAACATGGAGATGTTCACATTCTCGGCCGAGGATGCCTACGAGATACGGAACGGAACGGTGGGCAGACGACTCCGGGACGTGGTCCTCACCGGCAATGTGTTCCAGACGCTGGGGAATATCGACGCCGTCGGAAACGACCTGAAACTCTACGGAGGACTTGGGGGATGCGGCAAGGGGGGCCAGGGGCCCCTGCGCACGGCCGTCGGCGGCCCTCATGTCCGGATCAAAGACGTCCTGATCGGGGGCAGATAGAGTGAGCCATATCAAAGACATCCTGGACATGGCCTCGCGTTCGGCGAACGCCGCAGAGGTACTGTTCGAGGCGAACGAGGAGCGCGAGGTCGTTTTCGAGAATAATCACCTCAATTACATCACAACGAAGGAGGAACGGGGCATTGGGCTCCGCGTGATCAAGGACGGGCGAATCGGCTTCTCCAGCACGACCGACCTCGCCAAACCGGACCGGCTGGTTGCGAATGCCCTCGCCAGCGCGCAGTTCGGCCAGGAGGCGACGTTCACTCTCCCGTCGCGCTGCACCCCCGCTACAGTGAAGGTCTTCGACGAGGCCGTTGCCGCGTATCCCGTTGGCAGGGCTGTGGACGAGGGCAAGGATGCAATCCATACGATCCTGACCTCGGCGCCAGACGTGCAATGCAGCGCGACCGTGGAAAAGGCCGTTTCCACGATGCGGCTCATCAACACCGAAGGGCTGGACCTTCGCGTGCAATACACCGATTACGCCATCGGCCTCTCGGCTCTCCGCATCCAAGGGGAAAGTTTCCTCGAAATTTCCGAAGGGGAAGAACACCGCTCCCTGACGGGCGGTCTGCCGCACCACGCCAGGACTATCCTTGAAAAGCTTGCCATGTGCCGGAGAGAGATCCACCTTCCTGCCGGCAGATTCCCGGTGCTCTTCATGCCCAAGGCCCTGGAGACCCTTCTGGCCCCCTTCCTCATGGGCACGAACGGAAAAACCGTGCAGAAAGGCGCATCGCCCCTTACGGGCAAGCTCGGCAAGAAACTGCTTGACGAACGGGTGCACCTATGCGACGATCCCACCGTTCATCTGGCGCCTGGGTCTGCACCGCTTGACGGTGAGGGGATGCCCTGCAGGACCACCCCATTGTTTGAGCGCGGGGTCTTGAAGAGTTTCATCTTCGACTTGCAGACGGCCGGCCTGATGGGCGCGAGATCGACGGGCCACGGCATGCGGGGGTTTACGTCGCAACCCGCCCCGGGGCACACGAACATCGTGCTTCGGGCGGGCGCGACCGCCACAGAGGACATGCTTCGCGCCATGAGACGGGGCGTTGTCGTGGAACAGGTCCTCGGCGAGGGGCAAAGCAATGTCCTGGCAGGCGAATTTTCCGTCAATCTGGACCTTGCGTTCTTCGTCGAGAGCGGCGAGATTGTGGGACGAATCAAGGACTGCATGATCGCGGGCAACGTGTTTAATCTCTGGAAGGATAAGCTGCTCGCCATCGGATCGCAGGCCGAATGGCAGGGTTGCCTCAACGCGCCGCCGGTGCTCTTTGACGCAATAAATATTGCTGGAACGGAATAGCTTCTGGAGGGAGGTCTCATGCTGAACGAATGGACGGATGAAGAACGGCAGATCCTCGAAACGAAAGTGCGCACGGCGCAGATCGTTTATATCGCGACCTGTGCGTCGATTGCCTTCTATTTGATCGTCGGATACGCGATTGCCGCAGCCAACCACCCCTTCTCCGGCTTCGCCCAGGCGGGGGAAGGCGATTCACTCATCACAATCCTTCGATATGTCCTTTGGGCGATCGCCCTGGGTGTCACCCTTCCCTTCGTGCTGATGGTGCGCTGGCTGCTCTGGAAACAGGTGACGGCTGCCGGGGAGCCGCCCTCCGCGAATGAGTACGGCAACTTTTTCCTGAGATACTCGATCATCACCTCCGCTATCTCCGAGGCGCCGGCCATCTACGGGCTTCTCCTCTTTCTGCTGGCAGGTTCCTGGCTCGATCTGATCGGTCTCGGAGTTCTTGCCACGATATACAAGAGCCTGTTTATCCCGACTCTCGGCAAGGCGATGGAGTGGGCCCATGTGCTGGAGACCGAGTTGGGGTCACGGAGCTAACTCGACTGCTTCGCTTTCTCCTGGGGCCGGTGCAGGTCGCCGATGAGCGGCATGGGATTGTCGCGTACCTCTTCCCAGAAGCAGATACAGTTGCGCCCCTTTCGTTTCGCGCCGTACAGGGCGCAGTCCGCGCGGTGAATCAGCTCGGCCTTCGTTCCTTTCGGCCCGAGAGCGGCGACCCCAAAACTGCCGGTCACCTGGATCGTGTGCCTCGCCATCTCGTAGGACATGTCGCTCAAGGCGCTTGCCAGCCGCTCCCCCAGATCGCGCGCCGCCCGTGAGTCGGCATGCGGCAGGATGACCAGGAACTCATCGCCCCCGTATCGGCAGACAAGATCGGTGGAGCGAGACTGCTCGGCGATAAGACCGGCCACGTCTTTGAGCACGGTATCGCCGAACATGTGTCCATACTGGTTGTTCAACTCGGCGAAGTTGTCGAGATCGGCCATCATGCACGTGAGCGGATGCCCATAGCGCCTGGCTCGCTCAACCTCGGCATCCAACAGCTCGTGCATGTGGCGGTGGTTGTACAGCCCCGTCAAGGGGTCCTGCACCACCAGTTCCTCCAGGCGGGTGTTGACTTCGTCGAGCTGACGCCGCGATTCGCTCAGGCTGTCCAGCGCCGTTTTCAGGCGGAGCATCGAGCGAATTCGCGCACACGTAACGGGCACGTCGATGGGAATGGCGATGAATTCATCGGCCCCCGAGTTGAACGCCGTCACCCGCGTCTCCGCATCATCAAGACGTGTGGCCACAATAAGGGGGATGAATTGCTCTGCGCACAGGTGGATGCGCCGACAGATGTCGTAGGCGTCTTCATCCGGGAACTGAAGCTCGACCAAAATCAGATCGGGCGGATCCCGAAGGATCTGGTCGATCAGGTCGGCAACCGTCTGGAACTGTTTTTCCTCGCAATTCAGCGCGGGAAGCTCCGGCTGGAGGGCGGCGAATAATTCGCCTTCGGACTCCAGGATGGCAATCGTGGATTTTTTGGCCATGCAGGCTGCGCTCCAACCAGCCGAGTATCCAAGCGTCGGCAGACAAACCGACCCTAACATCACATTTGACATTATACGCACCGAGCCAGCCCTTGTCAAGCCCGTCATTTCTTTGACAAGCGCCGATCTTTGTGGTATGCTCCAGGAAACCCGGGGCGACTCGGGACTGTGTGAATAGACCTCCAAGCCCTTTGGGGGGCGATCCGATGCCCGAGAACGAAGCTCTCGCCGTTGAGTCCGACTTTGACGAGCCCCGCGCCAGTTTCCTCCACCGGCTCCTCCGCATTCTCGTCGCGGCGGCTATCGGCAACGTGCTTCTTGCGGCTGGGGCCTTCCTCATGCGAATCGACTCGCGCCCGGCCTGTCTGGGCGGACTGGCCGTTGTGTTCGTTGCGCCCTTCGCGGTCTTCCTCGTGAGTGCGTGGCAGATGTCGGCCCCGCCCGACGCCCGACGCGCGCTATGGACCTGCGCGCCCATTTGGATGGTCGCCCCGCCCATGGCGTCATGGCTGTGCGAGCTTCTCTACTGGCATTTCGGAACCACAGGCACGATCCTCGCGTTTGCTGTCGTCCTCCCTGTTCTCTCTGCGGTCGTGAGTTGGTGGACGGTGGATTGCCTCCGGCGCGGCGGGCTGTGGATCTATTGCAGACGTCCTGTCGCCCTCATCCTTTCCGCTTTTGCCGCCCTGTGGCTTGTGCATGCCTTTCAACTGGCCACAGTCTCGTTAAGCTGGAACATTGTGCCGCTCCCGAAGGTCAACGCAAACTCCGTTCCGGCATCCATCTCGCGGCTCCTGACCGCGTTCCTCCCCACGACATTTCTTTTTGTGTTTGTTACACGCACGGTGGTGCATCTTGGCAGGCGCAAGGTGATGGCGTCCGAGTCAAGGTGACCAAGTGTCCAATCGCCGTTTTTCGCGCCTATGGCTTTCCACCCTAACCAGAGGCGATGTGATTTCGCGTACCTTGCATGGGACCCATGGCCGGCCCAATCTCGACGAATTTGGGCGGCTCGCGGCGCATGGTCGGTCATGCACATGCGCATGGCTTCCTCTGCCGCAGCGACTACTCGCGAGGAACCCAGGTCAAACGACCTGCTGTGGTTTTTCGTGAGAATTTTCTTGACACATTCCCGTGGGAACCTATAATCGAGATAAGCCCAGGTCACTAAGATATAGTGTATTTCGCTCACCCACTTGACGACAGAATTGTTTTCGCCCACCACTGGGCAACACTGCCGCCGTTGCGACAGAGGGGGCGCTGCAGAAGGCGTATCACTCTAAATGTTATCCGGTTGTCCCATCTCTCTATAGGGTCGCCGATTTCACCGGGGCATTGGGGGGCGGCAGCTTGACAACTCAACACGATCCCGAGAGAAACCCTCTGCGGCGACAAGGGCGAAGGAGGCCAAAATGTCCATGCGCGTTCATAGAAGCCTGTTGGTTGAAGAACTCGAGTCCCGAATCGCTCCGGTGCTTGTTTATGGCGGCACGAACACATGGGGCGACAACGGCTCCGACAGAAGCTACGACATCTTTGTCAGTAATTCGGGTGACCAATTTGTCGTTGGCGCATTCTCAGGCACGGTAGACTTCGACCCCGACTCCGCCACGACGGACAGCCACAGCTCCGCCGGGCAAACGGACGTATTCCTCACGAAATACAACGACGACGGGTCATACGCCTGGACACTCACCTTCGGCGGAACGGACTTTGACAGGGGCTACGGTGTGACGCAAGACGCATTCGGCAACATATACGTTTGCGGCGGCTTTCGGGGCACAGTGGATTTTGACCCGACCGCCAACGAGGACAACCACACCAGCAGGGGGAACGAAGACATCTTCGTCACGAAAATTACCTCGCAGGGATTCTATGGTTGGACGAAAACCATGGGCGCCGGGGGGGACGATCACGCCTGGGATATTGCCATTAGCGGAACCAACAATGTCATGGTTACCGGCGGGTTCCACAACCGGGTAGACTTCAACCCTGGGTCGGGGCTCGACAACCATAATTCCGCCGGCGGATTCGATGTCTTTCTCACCTCGTTCAGTACCGCTGGAAGCTACCGCTGGACAGAAACCTTCGGCGGGACCTATGACGACGAGGCCAATGGCATGGCCACCGATTCCGGCAGTAACATCTACCTGGCCGGCTACTTCGCAGGGACGGTCGATTTCAACTCCGATCCCAACCAAACGGATGAGTTGGTCACATCCAATCTCTCCCCGGACGCGTTTCTCACGCAGTACGACGATACCGGAAGCTACCGCTGGGCAGTGAAGTACGGCGACGACGACTGGGAAGAGGGCCTCGCTGTTGCACTGAATGCCGGTGGCAGCCCTTATTTGACCGGAGAAGTGTGGGGCGATGGTTTTGTGGCCGCTTATGACACAAGCGGAAATCTCCAGTGGTCAGACGAGTATGGAAGCGCTCTCGCCCTCGGCGCCGGCGAGGACATCACGATCGATCCCCTCGACGGCGTCCTCATCACCGGGCAGTCGTGGGGCAATACCATGTACATCATGAAGTTCGACGGCGATGGAACCAGACGATCCGATCGGTGGACAGGCGCTACCGCCATCGGCGTGGGAATCGACACGAATATTGAGGGAGATGTCTTCGTCACCGGGTGGTTCAACGGCAATCCGGTCAATCTGGACGCCACCGGGGGGACGGACACCTATACCTCCCAGGGGGACGATGCCTACCTGTCGAAGTACGACTTTGGCGTCGTCACGATCACCGGCGTCACGCCGCTGGATGGCTCGGCCACCACCACCGGCGGCGCTCCCACACAGTTCAGCCTCACCTTCAGCGACGACCTGGACCCCACCACAGTCGTCCTGGCCAACTTCGGGCTGGCCAAAAGCGGAGGCGACGGAATCTTCGGCAACGGCAACGACGTTGTCATTACCCTTCGACCTGACGGCGTGCCCACCGCCAACCCCGTTTATAGCGTACTCACGGATACCGCCACGGTCGATATCGATCCCAGTGAGATCCCTCTAACCGAGGAAGTGTATCGAATTTCCGTCTCCGGTTCTGCTATCCGTGACTTCGATGGTGTACCCATCGACGGGGATGGAGACGGCAATATGGGCGGCACCTTCACCAGCCTCTTCTACGTGGACGACACCCAGCCGACAAACGGCGTCATCGTGATCCAGGACAACAACGGCTACACCAATCAGACAATCGCCACGCTCGAAAACCTCGGCTGCGACGACGGCGCAATCGGCTCCGGCCCCGGTCAGATGCGCTTCTCCACCGACGGCGTGTTCGATACAGAGTCATGGGTCCCATATTCTTCGACCTATACCGGCGTCAGCATTGCGGGCGCGGACGGACTGAAAACGATCTGGGTCCAATACGCGGACCGCGCGGGCAATCAGGAGGCCGGGCCCTACAATTCCGACGGAACGACGCTGGACACCGTCGCGCCCCGGATCTCGACCATGAGCCCCCTGCCGGAGACCCAGCAAGCGTCCGGCAGCATCAACACAATCACCGTCACATTCAACGAGAACCGGATCGACCCGGCCACGGTGACCTCCTCCGACTTCAAGATCATTCGAAGCAACCTGGACGGCATCTTCGGCGACGGCGACGACAAGAACGTCAACCCCACCGCGGTCAACGTGGTCGGCGGCGGGAGTCAGATCGAGTTCACCTTTGCCACCCCCATGGTCGATGATCGCTATCAGATCACGCTCAAAGGCGACGCGTCCATCAAAGACTACGCCGGGAACCGCATTGACGGCGAGATCCAACCCCCCCCGATCTTCTTCCCATCGGGCAATGGGTCCGAGGGCGGCAACTTCGTGACCACCTTCACCGTAGGCGAGGGCGCACAGCTCCAACTGACGAGCACCACCAGCAGCAACCCATTGAGCCTCGACTTCGGCTTTGTGACCAACGACGGGGCAGGCGGCGCGGTTGGCACACATACCCTCGTCTTCAAAAACACGGGCTTCTCCGACCTCGACATAACAAATGTCGCCCTCGGCTCGGAGCCGTTCCCGTTGGATTACGACGTCTCCCAGGTCGCAGCGATTGGCACGCTTACTCCGGGCCAGACCGCCACGGTGGATGTCTACTTCGATCCCGCCGACTATACGGTCCAGACCGACACCCTTAATTTCGACACGAACGAGAACGCCGGGGCCGGCGCCTCCTATGTCATCGACCTCTTCGGCATGGGCAACAACGGTCTCATCCTGAATAAGGCCAACCCCACCTTCACCTTCACGGATCTCAGCGGCGATCTCGTAACGCTCACGTACTCCGGCTTCGGCTCGGCGGCGGTCACCGCCGTCGGCGGAGGGCCCATTGTGAACGGGAAGGACATCGCGAGCATCTACCTCCAGGCGGCGGATCGCCGCACCCGGTTCACCATGGAAGACAAGGACCCCCTCGCAGGCGGCGATTCCCTGACCGCCACCCTCGTCCAGACCATCAGCGGCACCGAGCTTGGCTCCTTCCGCGTACTCAACGAAGAAGGCACTTTCTCCGACACCACCTTCAACCTCGACGGCATTTATGTATCCAGCTTTGAGGTCCGCGGCGATACCAACAACGTCGCCCTGAACATCACCGGCGCGGGCGAGCTATCGCGGGCCACGATCCGCGGCAACGCCACAAACACCAACATCATCGTCGGCACGGACGCCAAGATGATTCAAATCTATGAAAACGCCACGTCCTGCCAGTTCCAGACCAACAACGGCGACCTGTCGAAGCTGATGGTCACGGGCGACCTCATCACCTCACAGGTGTTTATCGGAACCGTGGCCGGGGAGGGCAACATGGTGCAGATTCGCGGCAACGTGGCCGGCAGCACCATCCAAAGCCTGAACGGCGGCCTGAGGCAGGTCTCGATCTCCGGCAACCTCAGCGGGGCCTCCACGATCAACATCGCAACCGCCGGAAACGGCGTCCGGATCAGCGGCGACATGAGCGGCAGCAACATCGTCAGCGGCGGCGACCTCAAGCAGGTCTCCGTCAGAGGGAGCATGTCCGGCAGCAACGTGACGATCGGCGGCAACGCGACCAACGTTCGGGTCACTGGCGCCGTAACCGGCAGCAACATCAACGCCAACCAGATCAAGACGTTCATGGCCGGCTCGCTGAACACGACCTACGTCTGGACAAATGTCGGCGCGCTCTTTAACGCCCGCTGCATGGGGGACATGGTGGACTCTCGATTCTTTTCACCGGTCGATGCGTCCCAGTTCTACGTCCGCGGCGACCTGACCGATAACAACGGCGTAGGCCAGGACGTGCCCTTCGAGGTCACGGGCGCGTTGAAAAAGGTCTTCGTCATGGGATCGATCGTCGGCAGCCCCGCCGACGATGTCGCCACCGTAACCGGCGATCTCAGCAGCGCCATGTTCGCCACCGGCAAGGGAACGACCGTCAACGATCTGACCGTGACCGTCGGCGGCCTCCTCAATCAGTTCCGGGTCCGGGGCACAGTCACAAATCTTACCTTGAATGCAAACGGGACCGATGTCCGCAACGTACAGTTCCAGGATATGGTCACCAACGCGGACATCAACATCGCGGGCAACCTGATCGGCAACCTCAGCTTCACCGGCGACGTGACGGGCTCAACCATCGACATCCTCGGCACCACCAAGGGAATCCAGGCCCGGGGCCAGGTCGACAGTACAGCCATCACGCTGACCGGCGATGTCGGCAAGATCGACGTGAAAGGCGGCATGGACAACGGCACGACGGTCGACGTTCTCGTCGGCGTTACGTCGATGGCGAAGTTCTCGGGCGGCCTGGATAATATCGCGTTGACGTTCAACGGTCTGGCGGACAAGCTTTACCTCTACGGCGGCGCCCTGTATCCGGGCGTCACGAACACCGTCGTCAACGCCACCGCCGGCGTCAACCGGCTCTACACATCCGGAGGGCTCGGCGCGGGAACCGTCATCACGGCCACGGGCGACGCGAGCATCGTCTCGCTCAAGAACGGCGCGTCTGGCGGGGCGTTGGTTACGATAAACGGCAATGTCGGCAGCTTCGACATCAAGGGCAACGTGGATGGCGCGGCCACCAATCTCCACGTGACCGGCACCACAGGGAAGTTTACCGTAACAGAAGCAATCTCAGGCGCGGCAACTATCGATCTGGACGGTGATGTGACCCAGGCCACGATCCAGGGAGCCAAGGGCGCATCCAGCATGACCGGCGGCTCGGTCATCACCTTTGGCCGCGACCTCACCAAGTCGCTCAGCGTCAAGGGAACCGTTGAGGCCGGATGCACCATCGACATCACCCGCTCGGCCGCTCCAGGCGGCGCCAACACAAAGGCCACAATAACCGGCAATCTTGACGGCTCTCTGCTGGCCGAGACCTTTGGCGATGTCACGATCACCGGTTCCTTTGGCGGGCAGATCGGGGACGGTGGAACATTCGCCGGCGTCGGCAACACACTCAAGGTCTCCGTCCCGGGCGGCGGCGGAACCGTGGTGTTCCTGCCCGCTTTCCAATTTTACCAGGGCTATCCGTAAGGCACGAGGGCAGCGCGGTAACGACAAACGGGACATTCACAGGCATGTGGATGTCCCGTTTCTTTTTGAGTTGCACGCCAGTCAACGGTTCAGCAATTCCTGATACAACTGTGCGATCCGTTGGACCATAATCTCCGCAGGAAATCGCTCCTTGCAAATCGCCCGCCCCTTTCGCGCGAGCTTCCGTGCTTGCCCTCGGTTTTCCACCGCCGCCAGCAAGGCTTCTCGTAGCGCCGCCGTGCATTCCGCCGGCACGAGCCAGCCGGTCTCTCCGCCGATCACCACCTCCCGCGCGCCATCGACATCAAAACTCACCACCGGTTTGCCGCACAGAAACGCCTGCGGCAGGACCCGCGCCAGGCCTTCTCGCAATGAGGCATGCACGACAATGTCCATCGCCGAGATCATGGCAGGAATTCGCGACGGGTCCACAAGCCCACAGAATGTAACGCGCTCGGCAATGCCCAAACGCCGCGCCTTCTTCTCCAGCCGCCCCCGCCACAGCCCATCCCCTACGAACAGCAAGCGGATATTCGGATGCCGGGCCATGATCTCGGGCGCGGCGTCGAGGACGAAATCATGGCCCTTCAGCTCGAACAACCGGGCAATCTTGCCGATAACGACGTCCCTGGCGCGGAAACCCAGTTCCTTGCGCACCCTCTGGCGAAATGTGCCGGACCTTAGGAATCGCTCGACCTCCATGCCGCTGTAGATGGTGACGAATTTGCTCCGGTGCGCCACTCGAGCCGCCAGACACTTCCCGATCATAGCATCCGCCACCGTGACGATCCGGTCCGACCACCGCGCAGCCAGGCGCTCGAGGGCAATGAAGAGCCGGTTGCGCCACCTGCTCTCATACGGGTGGAACGGCAGGCCGTGGATCGTGTGGAGGATAACCGGCACACGAAGAATGTGGGCCGCCAGCCTGCCGAGGATACCGGCCTTCGAACTGTGGGTGTGGACTACGTGGGGGCGATACTCCTTGAGACGTCGAACCAGCTTGGCCAGCGCAATGGAATCCCGGATCGGATGAATCTCGCGCCGCATCTCGTCAATAATGTCGAGATGCACGCCGTTTCGTCGCGCGCGCTCGACAAGCTCCCCTTCCGGACCGAGGGCCGGACCGGTAATGAGCACGACGTCATACCCCGGCATGCGCTGGAGCCCTTCGACGGTGAGCAGGGTGTTTTCCTGGGCGCCTCCGATGATCAGGCGTGTGATGATATGGACAACGCGAATCCGCTCCACGCCCGCCATGCTCCTACTGCGCGCTCACGCTGAGCCCTTGAATCACCGCATGGGGCACCCGATGTGTCGGGTCCTCATAGTCCGAGCTCAGCTCTACATCCCTCCTGAGCAGGTCATAGACGTTGCCGGCGATCATCGTGTTCTTGACACGACCCACAAGCTCTCCGTTTCGGATGGGGAAGCCCAGCGCCACATTGCAAGAAAAATCACCGTTCATGATATTGCTCTGCCCGAAGCCGATCAGTGACTTGATGTAAATTCCATCGTCGATCGACGCAAGGAGATCCCCCCTCGGCCGGTCTCCCGGCAGCACATGGAGCGAGTAAGGCGAGCACCCGTTGTTTCCCGTTGCTTCAGCGCCCGCGAGACCCGCCGAGTCCAGGTCATAGAGGAACATCTGAAGCGCGCCGTCCTTCACGATCTCATTCACCCGTGTCGGGACGCCGTTGTCATCCATCTCGCACGCGCCGGAAGAGAACTCCCAGTGCGGATCGTCGAGAATCGTCATGCACGAATCGAGAATTTGCTCGCCCAGGCGGCCCCTCAGCGGCGAATCGCCCTTGGCCACATTCCGTCCGCTGGCGCCAAGCGTGATGGCATGCAGGAACATGCTCAGGACATACGGGTCGATGAGCGCCGTCACCCTCCCTTTCGGGGCCTCCGCAATGGTTTCTGCGTTGCGAAGGTCCGTCAAAATCTGATCGAGGACAAACGCCGTGTCGTAATACTCGTTCACGTCCCGCCAGCCCCGATGGGACCGGGCAAAGAGCATGTCGCTGTCCTCGGTCCGCTGCACACCCCCACCGATCCCCCAGCCGGTGCTCCGGGAATGGTGACAAACCCCGCCGCTCGTGACCGTAACTCTCTCGCTGATCGACCGTCCGCCGCTTGCCTCGATGAAAAGCTCCGGGTCGTACTCCTTCAACCCGTTCACAATGGTCTGGCAACTCTCGGTCAGTTTTTCGCGGGAAAGATGCTTCGTTCGTTCTGAGTAGGTTTTGACTTTGGCGGTCTCGGACGCCGCTGGGTATGCGTCAAAGTGGGCCACGCTGCCGACCTTGGCCAAGGCCACGGAGCGCTCGATCATCTGGTCCAGGCAGGCGAAGTCGTTCCCCGCCGCCACCCCGCGGCGGCCGTCGACGACGGTGGTAACGCTATACGAGAAACGCTCCTCGCTCGATGCCGTTTTGAGCCGGGCATTCTCGAACGAGCAGGAGACGGACTCCGATCGGCAAAGAAGGAACTTGGCTGCCGGCGCGCCAAGTCTTCGCGCAGTATCAAGCCCATTCTTGAACAGCCCCTGGATTTCCTTGATGGATTTCTGCATGACTCATCCCCTACGTCCCGCCCAGAACCACATTACGGATCCGAATGTGGGGCGACCCAAACGTGACCGGCAGCGGGGACTGCCCCCCCTTCCCACATCCGCCGCCTGTCTGATGGACTTCAAAATCGTTCGCGAAGCCGTCGATGTTGTGCAGCGTTTCGAACACGTTGCCGGTCAGCGTGATGTCGCGGATCAAGTCGGCCACCTTCCCATTCTCGATCCTGTATCCATAGGCAGCGGAGAAGGTGAACATCTCCATCATCGTCTGGCCCCCCTGCATGTCGCAGGCATAGATGCCCTTGTCCACGCTCCCGATCAAATCCTCGAACGTCGCCTGCCCGGGATCGATATACGTGTTTGTCATCCGGACGATGGGCGGGTATGTCCGGTCGATGGCTCGGGCGTTTCCCGTCGGCGGTTCGCCCATCTTTGCTGCCGTCTCCAGCGAGTGAAGGTGGTTGACGAGCACCCCATCCTTGATGAGGTGCGTCTTGTGGGTCCGCGTTCCCTCGTCGTCAAAGACTACGGAGCCCAAGAGGTCGGGCGCGCTCCCATCGTCGAGAATGTTGAGACCCTTGGCGCCCATCTCGCGGCCGCAGTGCATCAGGTCGCGCATCTTCGGGTTCTCGTAGAGGAAGTCCGCCTCGCTCAGATGCCCGAAGGCCTCGTGAGCAAACACACCGGCGAGCTTCTGGTCGAGGATCACCGTGTGGACACCCCCCTCGCATGGCGGGGCATCGAGCAGGGCCACAGCCCGCTTCGCCGTGGCCTCGACCTCTTCCTCCAGCCCGAGCACGACGTCATACGTCCGGGCCGACGACACGCTGTGGTGCGTCCGTTGAACCAGAGAGCCCGATCGGGCAACGGCGCTTGCCGACAGGATGACCCGAGGCCGCTCCTCCATAAAATACGCCCCCCGCGACGACGCGAAGTGCACCGTTCGGAAGGCGTCGGTGAAAAACACCCACGATGTCGCAATCGCCGGGTCGGCCTTCAGAATGAGGTCGTTGTATTTCGCGATGAGCGCAAGCTTGTCGTCGAGCGGGACGCCGCGGAAGTCGCGCTCCAACCGCGCCGGCGCGACCGCATCCACAATCTCTACCTCCGCCAGCTCGGTCTTCTCCCTCCCCACCAGCGCCGCGCAAGCACATGCCTCCTCCACGGCGTGCGGCATCTTCTGCGCATCATCGAAGGTCGCGATCCCCCAGCCCCCTTTTGTGCACGCCCGGGCGATGCCGCCCATGAAACGGCTGGAGTTCATCGTCTCGATCTCTTCGCCGCGATAGCTGATCGCGTTCGCATCCGCGATCTCGAACCGCACATCGGCGTAGTCGGCCTTTGATTTTTTCAGGGCCTGAACGAGTCGGTCTTTCACCGCAGTCTCCCTGGCGCTCAGTGGATTGAACACCTCCACAGTATAACTCTACCACATCCGTTTCGGGGCCGCAAGGCGATATTGGCTTGACTCGCGCCGCTGCACGGTTATAGTTGAGGACCGTGCTGAACGGACAGTCGAGCCAACACGAGGATGACGGCCATGAGCAAGGCCGACTTGGGCAGATTCGAGATGTCTCCCTCCGGTCGTTTCGAGGCGGGGAGTTATACCACAATCACCTTTACCTACACGATCGGCGCCGCCGGCCTGAAGAAAGGCGGCCGTCTGCGCATCGGCACGCCGAACATGGGCTGGGGCGAGCCGCTGGTGCTCTGTCCGAATCCCATCGAGGAGGTGGTGTCGGGTCCTGAACGAAAACACAATCCCTGGAAGCCGCTGAACACGACCTTCGATCTTAAAACGGACTCCGGCGCATGGATCAGGATGTGGGCCGAGGAGCGGGGAGCCTACCCATTGAAATCCGTCGCCGATAAACCGGGGTGGGAGTGGGCCAAAACGGCTGTCCACTGGCGATGGTGGATCAATTCGGATGTGGAATTGGCGGACTTTCAACCCGGCGACCAAATCATCATCACGTACGGCGACACGAACGAACATCCCGCCGGCATCCGCGTTCAGCCCTTCCCCGAAGGCTCCACGCGGCCTTTTATTTGCGTGGTGGATGTCGAGGGAGACGGTCGGCTTCGTGAGGTCCCCGGCTCACCCATTCCCGTAGAGGTCCTCGGCGGTCCGCCGGAGAAGATCATGGCCGCAGCGCCATCAATCATCCGGCCAGGTGACTCGATCACCGTTCGGGCTTCCGTAATGGACCGGAACCTGACCCATCCAAACAGACCCTATGACGGCCCGATGGCGCTCGGCGCCGTGGGTGACGTTTTGCACGTGCCCGATTCCCCACCCGTACAGGAGGGCGGCGCTCGCGTTTTCGATGGAATCCGCGCCCGAAGAGCGGGAATCGGTTCCATCCGAGTTACGACAGACGTGGACGAAGTCGTGACCAATCCGGTGCTTGTTTCGGAAGAGAAGAAAGACAATCTTTACTGGGGCGACATCCACGCACAGTGCATTTATCACCAGTGGAAGCCCCTCGAAAATCGCGGCGACTCTACACGCACACCCGCCGAATTGCACCAATATGCCAAGGAGTGCAGCCTTCTCGACTTTGTGGCCAACTCCAACAGCGGCTGCCCCACCCCAAGCAACCCCGGCTGGGAGGAGACGCAACAGGCGATCATCGACTTCTACGAGCCGGGGAGGTATGTCACGTTCAAGTCTTGGGAGTGCGGGTTGGGTGTTCAGGGGGATCGCTGTCTGATCTATCGGGAGGCGGAGATGGAGCCCAACTTCGAGAGGCCCCGCAGACGCGATAGTGAACCGACGAATGCCCACGCCCTTCTCCGGTTCTGCCGCGAGAGCCCGTATACCATCATGGCGGTCAACCACTCCTTTATGAAATATCTCGACTGGAGCGTATTCGATCCGGAGATTGACCGGATGATCGAAATCTACTCCTGCTGGGGGTCCTACGAGTCGCGCAATGATAACCCCCTCAACTCGAAGCGCCGGCCCCGCAACCAGAGCGCGATGTATTGCTTCAGCCTGGGGTACACCCCAGGCGTGATCGCCGCGGGCGATAGCCATGTCGGTTATCCGGGCCGCTCACTCATGTTCTCCGACCCGAACTGGTGCCAGAACTGGAAGGCGGGGCTTGCAGCGGTCTACGCGCCGGAGCTGACCCGCGAGGCCATCTGGGATGCAATGCACGATCGTCACTGTTACGGAACGACGGGTGTTCGCATCGTGCTCCGGTTTCATCTTAACGGCGCACACATGGGATCGGTCCTCGAGTACGGTCCGGACGACGATCTCCTCTCCAGGCGTGAGATCAAGGTCACCGTCTGCGGAACGGACTACATCCGCCGGATCGACATTATGAAGAACAACGGGTTGCTCCAGCGCGTCTGCCCGAAGGGCGATCATGCGGAATTTACGCTCACCGACCAACTCGATGCGCCGCCGGCGACGCGCGACTGGTATTACATACGTGTATTTCAGGCCGATAACAACGCGGCATGGTCCAGCCCGATCTGGATCGGCCCCGAAGGCGTAAGCAAACCGTCCCCATCCCTGAGCGAATGAGAGAGGAGCCATTGATGAAGGTCGCAATCGTCGGCTGTGGAGGCATCGGCATGGCCCATGCCCGGGCCTACCAGCAGATCCCCGAGGCCGAGCTGGTCTGTGTCGTGGACAAGAACCTTCCGCTCGCGGAGCGCAGGGCTGCGGAGATCGGATGCCAGGCCCTGGGGGACATTGGCGAGATTCCGGACGATGTCGAATGCGTCAGTGTCGTGACACCGCCCTCAACACACCAAGCCATCGTTCAGTGTCTTTTCGAAAAGGGACACCATGTGTTCTGCGAGAAGCCTATCACGATGGACATTGACCAGGCGCGCGATCTGATCCGAATCGCGCAGGTGCAGGACCGGAGGCTCGGCGTCGGGTTCAAAATGCGCCACGAGCCCATATTCGTTAAGGCGAAGGAACTCGTGCCCAACGTCGGTCCCATCCATCTGATCGCGACGTTCAAGCAACAGCCCTACCGCCCGCGGGAAGGATGGGATTGGGTGCCGGAGGTCGGGGCCATGTACGAGCTCTCCGTCCATGACTTCGATCTGGTGCATTCGATCTGTGGTGTAGTCCCCCGCAGGATCTGCGCGGCCCGACTCGACTACTCCTACGGCTGGCCGCGCGAGAACGCCTTCGCCATCACGGTGGAATACGACAATGGGGCCGTCGGTTCTTTGTCCGGCATGTATGCCAGAGAGGGAGAATGGACCGGACGGGACTTCGCCCTGACGGTCCTCGGAGAAAAGGGGTACATGCAGGTGGAGCGCAACGACCGAATCATCCTGCACACCGACCGCGTCCAGGTCATCGAGAAACCCAAGGAGGCGCCGAACACCTTCGCGATCGAGCTTGCCGAGTTCATAAGCGCCGTGCGCACCGGCTACGCTCCTCCCATCGACGGGGCGGCGGGGTATTATACCACGGCGATGGTCGAGCTCGCGGTGAAAGCCGCAAAGGAAGGAGCGTCTCAAGACATTGCCCCCAGCCCGGCAACGGCGTAAGGTGTAGTAGATAGTACTATACTGCCCCTCCTCAATCGGCCCCCGACCTACCGTCACGGCTTGGCCTACTCGTTGTTTAGATAGCGGTCTGCCGGGATCACGAGCACACTGTAGATATAGACATTGGGCACGGCGTAGACCGCCTGATCGCCTTTGATTTGGGGATGGATCAGGATCGGTTTGTCATCGGGTGAGATGAGCATAGCCGTCGGCGCTTTGTCCGCCTTCACGCGAACGATTACTTCTATGCGGCCAGTCGGGTTGACCTGAAGCAGTCCCATCAGGTCACTCGACTTGACCGTTCTTTCCTTTTGCGAGCCGTCGGAAAGACGGACCATGTATTCGCCGGTCTGCGTATCCATGTCCGGAGAGATGTCGTCCGTCGTGAATGTCTTTCCCTCATCAGTTGACCACTCCGACCGGCGAGTCTTCGCCGTGGTATCCACCATCAGATTGAAGTAGTCGGGGTTGTGGTCCGGATTGCCGGTTACGCGAAGGACAATTTCGTTCTTTTCCTTAAGCAGTCCCTTGGGCACGGGGGCCTCGTGCCATGCCGTTTCTCTCAGATCACATCCGGGAAAGGTCTTGATGTCCTGCCCATTGAAAGAGATCACCAACTGAAAATCCGCACCGGGAGTGCCGCCGAAGAACCGCACAAAAGGTTCCTTGATGGAGGCAGGGTCCTTGACCATCAGAATCTTCCTCGCCCGCCACTTTGTGTTGGCGAGGTAGGTTCGCGCCTCGGAAAAGTTGTCGTCATCGGCGACGTCGCCCGTGCTCCTCGGCTTGTATGTAAAGTCATAATTCACTAAATGGATTGATGTGGCGCCCCCATCCGAGGTCTTGAGCGCATTCACAAAGAGCGTCTTGCTCGGGGGCGAGATTCGATACTCGATGCCGCCGGCAGCGAACTCGATGCCGCGCACGAGCTCTTCGACGGGCATCTGGTCAAGGGGCGCAGCGGGCGTCCATGCCCGGCCTTCACCGAGGGACTGGCGCTCCTCGGTGGGCAGCGTGGCGAGATCGGGGAGATCGGCTTCCGAGTAAGCCCGGTTGAGTCGGTCCGCACGGGCAAGTTTGCCGAGAACGACAATGCCGTTGCCGCCCTTCGCGTAATCCAGAATCGCCTTGGCCTCGTCCTTTGAAAGAACAGGCGTGGGGGGGAGGAGAAGCGCATTGTAAGGTTTCAGTCCCCCCGATTTCAGATCATCCTCGATGATCACTTCATACGGTATCCCCGCGTCCATCAGCGCGCGGCATGTTCTCTTGAAATCGCGCCAGTAGCCCTTGCGATCCGCCAGTCGGCTATAGATGGAATGGAGCACCGCGATATTTGATCCCGGCTGCGCCAGCTTGTAGAGTCCTTTCTTATTTTTCAAAAACGCGTTGTAATCATGCAGCGCCTCTTGGACCTCTTTTTGGTGCGGGTCATCGCTGACGTAGATATTCTGCTCGCGAATGCAGAAAGAAGGGATGAAGGTTCCGTTACAAGCCGCGCCCTCGGCGGTGGCAAGTTTGTATTCCTCGGGATAGGTGAAGGCCTCTCGAATCGCGATTTCCCAGTGTTTAGACCAGCGCAGCGCCCGTTCGTTGGCCACCGTGGGGGGCAGGCCGAGAAGCTGGCCGACCACCTTTCCATGAGAGGCGGCGAGGCCGACCTTGTAGCCGATCACCTGATGGGTAAAGGGAGGGAAACTGTGCCCCTCCTCGTAGAAGACGATGTCCGGCGTCCCGCGCATCGTGAGATAGGTCGTCCAGGCGCCGCCGACGTGGAAGTTGGGTGAGATGACCACATTCGGATCGAGTGTGCGGATATAAGCCTTCACTTTGTCGAAGAAGTCGTACGTCGAATCGGCCTGAAACAGCGCCTTCGCGTACTGGAAGTTCGGATGTTCCTTCGGTTTCGACAAATCCATTGGAACGCCGAATTTCTCAGCGGTGTACTTTTTGAACTTGTCACGGCAGAGGTCGCAGTGGCAGTCGTAGAAATTCACATTGTCGAAAAATATCGACGCCGGGCGCTTTTTGTCGATGGTCTCCTTGATCCGCATCTTGATGTAGTCGAGCCAGATGGGGTTGTTGTAGCAACCAGCGTAGCGCTCCGGGTTGGCATACATCAGCCGCCGCTTGCCGTCGGGGCCGAGGCAGGTGCACTTCTCCAATTGAGGAAATTGGGGGAAGAGTCGCTTCCATCGGATCGTCTTGCTGCAGATGTAGGGCTGAAACTTGAGGCCCTCGCTGCGGGCAAGCTCCCGCGCGGCCTCATCGGCGAAGCGCCCCGACTGCTTGAGATTCTGCCCGCAATAGAGAATCAGTTTCACCTGCGGCGTGCCCATCTTCTCAAACCCATGCGCCCACCGCACCGCGCCGCGCCTGCACCAATCGGGGTACCCATCGTGGTCCTGCCAGTCAGCAAGCACAAACGTGGGAAGCCATACAAACATTGCGATTGCAAGAAGTGTTCTCATCATATCGACAACCATTTAGCCAAGTATTGTATTGTTCACTGAGGTCGGTAACAACATGCTCTCCCGCTCCTACTCCAACAACGTACACACGGGGGCCGCCGGAGTCAAGCATCTTTAGAAGGAAACGGTTGACACCCACGAACGAAGAGGGCAGAATGATCTGGGATCATGTCGGCGACCGTGTGCACAGACTGGGAGCGATGGAGATATGGAAACACGCGCAGGAATAAGTGGACAAGGCAAACGCATCGTGCTGGTTGCCGTGCTTGGACTCCTTGCGGGGACAATTGCGGCTGACGACTACCGAACGCCGATCGGCCAGTGCGCCCCATTCACCTACGATGGCTGGGAGCCAATCGGACCGGGCGAGGCGGGGGGCCTTCAGTCGGTGCGGCCGCATCCCAAAAACCGCGACATCGTCATCGCCGGGTCGGACGCGCTCGGCATCCAACTATCCCGCGACGGCGGGCAGACGTGGAACGATGTGACCGGCGGCCTGAAGGACCTCATGACGCAATACATCTGCCTCGGCATCAACCCCGCCGACCCCGATGTCCTCTACGTCGGATGCACCGGCGGCTTCTGGCGGAAGCGAATGGAGTAGATCGACGAAGAAGAGAAATGACCCGCGTCTTGTGATCGGGTTGATCGCAACCGTGTGCGCCATCGGTATCGGAACGACGGTGGCGCGGGATCAGGAGATCGCTACAAAGGACGGCCTCCCCTTCCACCGGGCCGCAGAAATGATCTTTTCAAACTCGGATTCGACGATCGCTGCTTTCTTCCCCGCCTCCAGGATATCCTTCCCGATGACCACCCCGGTTCGGAAGTTCGCGGCCCGCAGGGGAACGATGGTATAGAGATTCGAAACGTCCCATCCCTCTTTGAGCATATTGGCGTGGATGACGACCTCGACGGGGTTGACCGGGTTTTCAACGGTCATCAACTGCTCGACGACCTCGTCTTTCTTTTTTCCGCGCACGTTCGAGTGGACGGTGATCACTTTGCCCTTGTATCGCCATTCAAAGAACGCATCGTTCTTCTCATTCCTCTTCCCTCAGTTACACGCCATGGCAGTAACCGTGTATTCAGGTCCTGGAAAAAGTCCTGGCGATGGAAAAGGGGTCAGGGGCATACCCCGTCATGCCGCGAGGATAAGGAGGAGGTAAAGAGAAACGACAGACTTGCGCATAGCCCAGGTGACACAGGCATGACGACAGACTTCCTCGCCGAGTGAAGACGTGTCTGAATGCTCTGCGCCACATCTCCCAGCTTGCGCCGGTGCTCAGTCGAGGCCGCCGCGGAGCTGGCGCTGCACCTTTTTGCCCATTGCCTCGTGAAGGAACAGGCTAAGGTTCGTACCCTGCTGGGCGGAGGACGGGTCCGATTTCGTGGCCGTCTCCGTCTGAGGCGGGTCGAGCCGAACGACGTTCGCGGCGCGAGGGCCTTTGCTGTCCTCCGCTGCGTCGATCTCGAACTCGACGGACTCGCCTTCGACGAGCGTCTTGAAGCCGCTTCCCTTGATCGCCGAGTGATGGACAAAGACATCGCGGCCTTCGCCATCCTGGGCGATAAAACCGAATCCCTTGCTCTCGTTAAACCATTTCACTGTGCCGCTTGCCAAGAAACTACCTCCAATGAAACTCACCCCGATTGCCGGGGGGCGTGTGACAACCTGTCTAAATCAGGAATGATCTCCGAAATGTTATCGACTGGAGAAAGTAAGTATAGCAGATGCCTTTTCACGGGTCAAGTGTTTTTCCGGGGGCAGGACCACTTTTTTCGCGGATTTCACAGATGCCGGATCAGGCAATTCGGTTTATTGCCGGCGAGGTCGCGGCGGCCGTACTTGGTGAGCGCCGTTGCCACGCGGGCGCGGTTCTCCGGCATCCAGTACTGCATCAGCGCCCGCTGCATGGCCTTTTCCCGCACGGAGCGAGGCACAAAGACCTCGTCGCCCGTCAACGGGTTCTTGCCCGTGTAGAACATGCACGCCGCGAGGGTCATTGGCGCGGGGTAGAAATCCTGCACCTGCTCCGGGTGCGTCTTGGTGTCGCGGAAGTACTCCGCCAGCGCGATCATGTCCGGCACATCGCACCCCGGGTGGCCGGAGAGCCAGTACGAGACCAGGTACTGCTCCTTGCCCAACTTTTTGTTCACGGCCTTGAACCTGTCGCAGAAGCGCTGATACACCTCGAACCGCGGCTTGTTCATCGCGTCTAACACGTGGTCCGCGATGTGCTCGGGGGCCACCTTCATGAGGCCGCTGATGTGATGCTGGCAGACTTCCTCAAGGTACTTACTCGACTCGTCGGCAAGCACGAGATCGTACCGAATGCCGGAGGAGACGAAGACCTTGTTGATCTCCGGCATGTTCCGCAGCACGCGCAGGACATCGAGGATGTTCTCGTGATTGATGTCCAGATTCTCGCAGGGTTTGGGAAGGAGGCACTGGCGATCCGGACAGCGATAGCGCCCGAGCCGGCATCTCATGCCGTACATGTTCGCCGTCGGCCCGCCCACGTCGGAGATGGCCCCCTTGAAATCGGGATGCCGCACGATCGTCTGGGCCTCCTCGACAATGGACCCCATGCTCCGGTTCTGGATGGTCCGGCCCTGATGCGCCGCCAACGCACAAAAGGCACAGTCTCCGAAGCAACCTCGGTGCGACGTGATGGAGAACCGGACTGGCTGGAGCGCCGGCACTTTCCCCATGGATGGGTGGGCCCGGCGGGTAAATGGCAGGCCGTAGATGTCGTCCAGCTTCTCCTCCGTCGGCGGAAGGGCGGGCGGGTGGACAACTACGTGCTTGTTTCCGTGCTGCTGGACGAGGGCGCACCCGTTTTCGGGGTCCTGCTCCTCGTGGATCATCCGGAAGGCCAGGCAGAAGTCGCTGGTGTCCCGAGTGACGACCTCGCAACTGGGCAGGACCTTGTGCTCACCGACGGGTTGCGGTTTATCTCGAACCACTGCCGTGCCGTGGATGTGGTCAAGCTGATGGCGCGACTTCCCCGACGCGAGGGCCGCTGCGATCTCGCAGACGGGCTGCTCGCCCATGCCATAGACCAGGATGTCGGCGTGGCTCTCGATGAGGATCGAGGGCCGGATGCGGTGGTCCCAGTAGTCGTAGTGGGCGAACCGACGGAGACTCGCCTCGATGCCGCCGATGACAATCGGCGCGTCGGGGTAGATCTCGCGCACCTTGGTCGCGTAGACGATCGTTGCGCGCTTCGGACGGCGCCCCTGCCAGCCGTTGGGAGAGTAGGCGTCTTCGCTCCGGGGCTTCTTGGCGACGGTGAAGAGGTTGAGCATAGAGCCCAGGTTGCCGGCGGTGATGCCGAAGAAAAGCCTCGGTGGGCCGAAGACCTGGAAGTCCTCGTTGTGCGTCCACCGGGGTTGGGAGATGATCCCCACGCGGTAGCCGGCGTTCTCCAGCACGCGCCCGATGATGGCCACGCCGAAGCTGGGGTGGTCCACATAGGCGTCCCCCGTGATCAGCACGATGTCGATCTCCGGCCAGCCCTTCTCCTTGGCCTCGGCCGGCGACATCGGAAGGAAGTCTTTCGTCTGGATGCTGTCGAGTCTCATGGTATCCCGTCTATGCGGTAGGCCTTTCCGCTAACCGTCGGAGAGCGGGAAGCGCTTCTCCGCCTCGGCCAGGTCGAGCTCGACGCCGAGCCCCGGCCCGTCGGGGATGGCCACACATCCGTCCTCGTCAACTGTGAACGGCTCGCCGAGGAGCTCCGTGAAGAGGGGGCACGAGCCTTGTCTGAACTCGAACACCGGGCAGTTCGGAAGCGCCGCGGCCCATTGCAAGCTGGCGGCAAATAGAATTGCCGATCCCCATACATGGGGAATGCACTGCAGGTTCGCCGCCTGGGTCAGCACGGCAACACGGCGCGCGGCGGTAAACCCTCCAACGACCGCGAGGTCGGGTTGAAGGATGTCCGCCGCTCCTCTCTCGATCATATCACGAAAGTCGAAATGTGTGAAGTCGTTTTCGCCTGTGGCGATGGGTACGTCCGTCACGTCGCGCACCTCGGCCATGCCGCTCCAGTTGTCGCTCGGCACGGGCTCCTCGAACCAGGTGATATCGTATTCCTCGGCGGCATGGACCAGTTGCGTCGCCTGGGAGACGTTCAACGATCCATGGGCGTCGAGCATGAGGCCGACGTCCGGGCCGATGCCTTCCCGTGTGGCCGCGATTCGGTCGATGGCGCCCTCTACGACGCGCGGCGCATCCATCCCCCCGACACGCATCTTCACCGCCCGGAAGCCCTTGCTCACATACCCCGCCGCCTCCTCTCCCGCGTGCTCGGCCGGGGCGTGGCCACCGCTGGCGTAGGCGGGGATTTTTCGTCGATACTCCCCGCCGAGGAGCTTGTAGATGGGCACGCCCAGAGATTTGGCGAACACGTCCCACAGCGCCATGTCGATGCCGCTCATGGCGCAGATCGTCACCCCTCGCCGCCCCATGCCGGGGCAGGAGTGGCCGTAGGTGGTGGCCAGATCGTAGCGCGGGCCGTTGTAGAGCTTCTCCCAGATGACCTCCGGGCGGGTGGGGTCCTCGCCGAGAATCTGCGGTGCAAGCTCCTTCTCGACGATGGCCTTGGCGACGTGTGCTGCGCCGCGGGTGTAGCCATAACCGGGGTGGACCTCGCCGTAGCCCGTGATGCCCTCGTCGGTTTTTACTTCCACGATAATCGCGTGGGTTTCCGTTTTGATTCCGTAGTCCGAGGGCCACTTCTGAAGTTTCTTCGGTATCTGCCACTCAAGGGGAACACAACGGATCTCCGCGATTCTCATTTCTTCTCCTCGATCTTGATCGACGACACCCACACCTGCGCGTCGGCGCCGCCGAAGCCGAAGCGCTGGCGCTTGGTTTCCGGGTCCAACATCTCGGGCGGGACGGTGAAGCGGATGGTGCACCATTCCGGCTTCTTGCTCACTTCGCCCTCGCGCGCGGGGGAATGACAATACCTTTTGGGGGCCAGGTTTCTATCACTACATATAGTGTAGTGTTTCATAGATGCCTTAACTTACCAATATCTCATGTTTCTGCCATTTTATTACGGATCGGTCGAAGTTCTGTTCGTAGTGAGGGCTTTAGCCCTTTTTGACAAGGCACGGACTGAAGTCCGCACCACAAACGGCGCCCCGCATAAGTTAATATCTGCGTGAAACACTACACCAGCTAAATGCTTACCTCAGGCGGAGAGAAACCTTCTGCGTCTCTTCGGTGATGCTCGACGTGCCCATTTCTTTCTTGGACAGGCCCTTCACCGGACGGGACAGGCGCTTGTGGATGATGCCTTCCGCCGAGACGAGATGCCCGGTCCCGAGGGTGAAGAGCGCGTTGATATCGGCCTTGATCTCGACCGTTGCTTCGGGTTTCTTCCCCGGCTTCGGCTCGTTGCGAAGATTGCAGGATACGCGATACTGAACGCATGGCACGCCGTCCACGGTCTCGCGACCGACGTAGGAGAACTCGCCCGTGCCGTCGGCCATCGGCCAGCCGGGGGTCATGCACACCATCTCCTGCCGAAGTATCTCGCCCGGCACAAGCGGCCTGGCTGGGAAGGGGAGGAGCAGATCGTCGCGCAGCGGCGGCGAGCCGGGGCTGACCAGGGCCGTGCCGTCAAGGGACAGGGGGTACTCGGCGGCGATCGTGCGAATGGTTTCTTTCTTGCTGCCGGGCGTCGGCCTCTGCGTGCTTTTGAGGCTTACACAGGCCCGGGCCATGTTCTTGCCACCGACAACAGATACGGTTCCCGTCTCCTTGGTTTTCTTCGTGTCGGTGCGGCTGACGACGGCGCCGCCGGTCGATATCTTCCGTGTGATCTCGCGGGTGTAGTCGTAGGTGTACTGCGATCCCTCCTGCAGCTCCCACTTGAGCGTGATCGGCCGTGGGGCAACGGGGGTAGCACAGCCCATGACCGCAAGCAGATAAAACAACGCCACACCGGCAATGACCCTCTTCATGACTTCTCTCCTTCCGCGAATGGGTTCGTTTCAAAGATGAACCCGGTCGAGGACCCGCCGCCCACGACGATCTCCTCGCCGGTGATGAGGGCCGGCCGGTTGTGGAGCTTGCCCTTGGGATTCATAGGTCAGGGCTCAATTTTCGTGCCGAGCACCTTGAGGAACTCCCCCAGCCACTCCGGGTGGGCGGGCCACGCGGGGGCGGTTACGAGGTTGCCATCGACATGAGCCTTGTCCACGGGAACGTCCACATACTTGCCGCCTGCCGGGTTCACATCCGGCCCGACGGCGGGGTAGGCCGTGCAGGATTTCCCCTCCAGCACGCCGGCGGCGGCTAAGACCTGGAGTCCGTGGCAGATGGCGGCAATGGGTTTCCCGGTCTCGGCGAAATGGCGGACGATCTGGAGGACTTTGTCGTTGAGCCGGATATACTCCGGCGCCCGGCCGCCGGGGATGACGAGGGCGTCGTAGTCCTTGGCATTGACCTGATCGAATGTAGCGTTCAGGGTGAAGTTGTGGCCGGGTTTTTCGCTGTAGGTCTGGTCGCCCTCAAAATCGTGAACGGCGGTGCGGACCGTATCGCCCTCCTGCTTGTCCGGACAGACGGCGTGGACGGTGTGGCCCACCATGAGCAGGGCCTGGAAGGGGACCATCACTTCATAGTCTTCCACGAAATCGCCAACGAGCATGAGGATTTTTTTCGCGCTCATGTTCCCTCCTTCTTTGGATTGAGCGATGGCACCGGCGGTCAGTAGGGCGGGGCCCAGCTTTCGATTGTGTAGTAGGGATTGAGGTGCTTGCGGCGCACGCGCATGTGTCCGCGGTCCGGGGGGACATAGGGCACCATGACCGTCCCGGGGCCGACGGTGAAGGTGCGCATAGGCCGTTCCATCTGCGCCCCGGTGGCAATCGAATAGGACCTTATCGATCTGCTTCTCGTGACGTCGCCACATGCGAAGTAGCGCCTATCCAGTTCCTCCGCGCCGATCACGCCCGGGACGTTCGTGGCGGCCGTGCCGGTTTTGGCGGAGAAGGGCAGCTTCTTGGGGGCAGCGTGGAAGCGCATCTTCCGGTGGTTGCCTTTGTAGTAGTAGGGCTTCTTGTCCTGGGCGAAGACCGTAAGGAGGGACAAGCATACGGTTGCAGCAAGAACGGGCAGGATCGTTTGTTTCATCGCGACGCCTCCCAATGCACCGAAGACACTGTTATCTGCTGTCACATCACAACAATATGGTAGCCGAACCCAGGCGACGGGTCAAGCCGATTCCGAAGGGGAACTTGCGTCGCTGCACGGACGACAATCAGAGGGGCATCTGAAGTCCCGTAGTGCATGAGAAGACGGCATCGGGGAACTGGCCGACGAACCGAATCGTCGCCGACAGACCGGTGCAGTGGGCCACGCCGATGCGCTGGACATTGAAGTCGCGGAACGCATCGGACGTCCGCTTCATTCGCTCGTCGGAGGCGGCAATCAGATGCATTCCTCCGATCACCGTATGCATCTGCCGACGGCCGGTCAGGTTGGCCACGTGCTCCAGGATATTGACGATCCCGGCATGGGCGCAACCGGTGACGACGATAGTCCCCTGATCGGCCTCGAAGAAGAGCGACATATCGTCCAACAATTCATCCTTTTCTTTGCCCTCGGGATCAATGAAAAAGGGGCCGCCGGTGTCCTCGAAGTCCGTCACACGCGGAACTTGGCCCGTGGTGTAAATGCCGGGCAGAACTTCGACCGGTTCAGCGGAGAGAACGATCTGCCGCACCGCCTCGATCTCCCGCTGGCGGAACCGCATCCCGGCGGATACGGGTTTCTTGTTTTTCGGTATTGTGTATCGCGTGCGGAAGACATCCGAGTGGGCGTGAACGGTGGCATCCTTGGTTTGCTTGAGCGCCTCGATCAGTCCGCCTGTATGGTCATAGTGACCGTGGCTCAGGACCACAGCCCTGACGCGCGAAAGGTCCTTCCCAAGCGTCTTGGCATTGTCCAAAAAAAGGGCCGTCTGGCCCGTGTCGAATAGAACGGCATCGTTTTTTTTCTCGATGAGTATCGCCAATCCATGCTCAGCCTTCAACTCCCTGGGGTGAACTGTGTCATCGAGAAGGACGGTCAGGCGAACGGAATTGCTCTTGCTTTTCATGGAATCCGTGGGCAGACTGCTTTTCTGGGGTTATTCTTTTGGGCCCTTCTCGATCGCGTCGCAAATCGACTGGAAGGCGTCCATTGTCTCCTCGGCCACATCGCGCTCGGCAAGCGTTTCGCCCGCGTCGCCGGCCCGCACGATTTCCGGGTCGAGCGGCACGCGCCCGAGGAAGGGAACCCCCACCTCTTTGGCCATTTTCTCCGCGCCTCCCGCCTTGAAGACGTTGATGGTCTCTCCGCATTTCGGGCAGACAAAGCCGCTCATGTTCTCGATCACACCGAGGATGGGCAGGCTGAGCTTGCGGCAGAAGTTGATGGACTTTCGGACGTCCAGAAGGGCCAGCTCCTGCGGCGTGGTGACGATGATGGCGCCGTCGGCGTTCTCGATCAATTGGGCAACCGACAGGGGCTCGTCGCCTGTGCCGGGGGGGCAGTCCACAATGAGATAGTCCAGCGCGCTCCATTCCGTGTCCTTGAGAAGCTGCTTGATGGCCCCAATCTTCATCGGCCCCCGCCAGATGATGGCGTCATCCTTGTGACGCAGCATAAACCCCATCGACATGACCTTGAGTGAACGGCCGACCCTCGGCGGGACCAAGGTTTCGCCCTTGATGACGATGGACGTGCCGTCCAGCTTGAGCAGTTGCGGGATGCTCGGACCGTGGATGTCCACATCCAACAGGCCGACTTCTTTTTCGTTCTCCGCGAGGGAGAGGGCCAGGTTGGCCGCGACGGTACTCTTGCCCACGCCTCCCTTTCCGGAGAGGACGAGGATCTTGTGCTTGATGTCGCCCATGCGGTCCAGGATGGCCAGGCGATCGGCGTGCATCTCGGGCGTTTCGCCGGGTCTCTGTTGTCTCGGGTCGCAGTCAGCCTTGTCGCAGGCGCTGCACGATTTCGGTTTATCTTGAGACATTCCTTACCTGTACCTCCTTTACTGCGGGATGACCTTCACATCATCCACATAAAACGTGCCGACCGAATCACTTCGCGACCAGACCAAAATCTTCAGCGCAACCGCCCCTGTGGGCACGGTGAAATCACCCTTCAGTGCCTCCCACCGTCCCGTCATGTTCGAGGCGCTGCGCACCGACTTGATGTCGGGTGAGCCCTCGGCCTTGGCGTTGGTGTAGGCGCAGGCGTAAATCCCGATGGTTCCGCTGGTTACGTCGGAACAGAATGTCTTCGCCTCGATGCGATACCGCTGGCCTTGCGACACCGCAAAGGCCGGGGAGTAGGCGCACCGATGGGCCTTTGCTTTCGCCTTCATCAGAAACTTGAGAGCGGTTTTACCGGAAGATGCTTTTTCCTGGGAGAGTGCAATCTCGTCCGACTTGACCAACCACTGTTTGTCATTGGGCTCAAAGGACCAAGCGTGCTCCTTGCCCGGAAGGACGGCAGCCTTTGCTTTCGGTTTGGGTTTGGGTGTCGTGATGCCCGCCGACTTCACAAGGAATGTGACGATGGCGTCGGCGATGATTTGATGCCCCTCGGCGTTCGGGTGGGCCTGGTCGTGGAAGTAGCTTTCGATCTTGTCACGGCCGATAGCCTTAAAGACCTTCTGCAGATCGAAGCAGGCGAGTCCCCGCTCTTTCGCGGTTTCGCGGACGGCATCGGCATAGTCGTCCATCATGACGAAGCGCGGGCCCGTGCCGGGGATGGTGGCCAGCGGGAGGATGGCCGTCTTGCCCTGCGTCTTCCGCGCAATGCGGTCGATATAGTCGTTCAGCGAGCGCTTGAAGTAGTCCTTTGTATAGGCGCTGCTTTTGTCGTTGTAGCCGTAGAGGATGGTGACGAGGTCGGGCGGCTCGCCGACGAAGTCACGCGGCGTCCACGCTCGCGCGTCGGTCAGCCGGGCGCCGCCGACGGCGCGGCTCTCGCAGATGATGTCATCGTAGCCGAGCCACTCGCGCAGGAGCTCCTGCATTCGCACGGCGTAACGTTCCTTGTCCCTGTCGGCCAGGCCGGTGCCGGCGGTGATCGAATCGCCCATGCAGACGATGTGGACCTTCTTCTTTGCCTTGAGCAGGTCCACCACCTCCGAAAAGGGCCTCGGCTTCGGGACGGGGCCGGGTTTCTCGACCTTCTCCTCGATCTGAATCTGGTCGATGCAATAGGTGTGCTTGGGCATTTTCGCATTATTGAAATAGATGCGCCACCGGCTGCCGAAGCGCACCGCCGTGATCCCGCTGGGCGGCAGAGCGCCGTACGTGCCGATAGGGTCGTACTGTCCCTCGGGCACGAGGTCCTCCCACGCGACGGTAACCTTGTGCCATTCCGTGTTCTTCAGTGGAAAGTAGCAGACATAAGAGTAGTAGCCGGCGGGTCTGGGTCCGATGGCGACAGAGCCGAACAGGTCCGAGCCGTCGCCCTTGACCCAGAACGAGAGGCCCTCGTATCGATCCCAAGCAGCGCTGCCTTCCAGCGGCCTCTTGCTCAATTGCTTGAATACCATGCCGGGCAAGGTGACACGGATCGCCCCCTTGCCGACCGCCGCAGAATCGGCCTGCTTGAACGCCGCCGACTTGGCCCGGGCCTGCCACCCGGCCAGTGTCTCGAAGTCTTCGAGGACGACAGGGTCGGCGCCTGCCTGGGTAAGACCGGCGAGGACAAAGTAGGCAATCAGGACACGGGCCAGTCTTGCCATTTTGCTCTCCTTAAGAAACACGGCCATGGTTCTCAACACATGACATGAGACAATACCAGAGCCCCGGTTCCATGTCAAGCCGGCGGCACGAGGCGCCGGTTCAGCGAGTTCGCAAGGCCCTTCAGCCTCCTGAACGAGGCAAAGCGCTCGGGACCGCCTGCGACGGCAAAGACAGTCTTGTTGTGGAGGAGGGGTTCGTCGCGAATGGCGGGGTTCACCGCGGCCGCGCGATCAAATTCCTCTGTGCCGGGGATGGGGGAGTACTGCGCGACCTTGATCCAGCCGCCGCAGTCGTGAACGAACTGTAGGGTGTCCTCGACCTCGCCCGAGTCCTGTCCTGGCAGACCCATCATGACATAGACCTCGATCTCGCGGTGGGAGTAACCGGCGCCGAGCAGGTTGGCGATCACGCGGCGCAGGTCGTCGTTGCTGATTTTGCGCATCGAGTCGATCTGGCGCTGTTCGCTGGCCGTCTCGAAGCTGAGTCGGATCGTCACGAAATGGCTTGTCCGGAGTTCGAGAGCCATCTCCTCATCCATCATTCGGGTGTGAAGCCCGTTCGGTGTGTGGAACCGAAGGGCCAGTTTGCGCTTCCGGAGTTCACGGAGGATCGGGAGGATGTGCGACTTGGCATGGAGGAGAAGCGCATCGTCGCAAAAGGCGACGTCAATGACACCGAGGCGTTCGGTAAGGGTCTCAATCTCATTGACCACTTCAGCGGCATTGCGCTGGACGAACCTCGGCCACAGCTCCCGCGATGCGCAATATGTACACCCAAAGGGGCAGCCGCGCGATGTCAACACGTTTACGGAGGTGACGCGCCGCATCAGATGGTAGGCGGGCGTGAGCGATTTCCACTCTATCGGACCGGAGATTTCACGCATGACATCCATCATGCCAAGTTCTCCCGGTCCTGCGAGCACACGATCCGCACCCGAGTGGCGCTCCGCATGGTCGCGACACAATGTGGCGTAGACGCCGCCGAGAAAAACCGGCACGCTGGGAAAGGTCTCCTTTGCCAGGCGAATGATCTCGAAGACGCCGGGATACCAGTACGTCATCATGGAGGTCACGGCGATGAGGTCGGGTATGGGGCGTCGCGCCAGTTCCTTCTGAATCACGGACGGGGAGAGGCCATAGCGGTGGTACGAGCGTGGCACATCGGCCAGGGGCTTTGGGCGGGGGATTTGTTCGGATAGGAAATTCCCGCAGCCGAATTGCTGCAGCCGAGGTTGGGTCTTGGTTGGTGGGGCGGGGCAGTCGGGGTGGAAGCGGTCAAGGCAGTCCAGCAGGTCCACCTTCCATCCGGCCGTCTCCATCGCCGCGCCGACGTAGAGCAGCCCCAGCGGCTTCATCCACAGATCGAACGCGGTGAAGTCGTGAATCGGTGGATTGATCAGGAGCGCTCGCTTCATTTTTTCGCTCGCAGGCAGCGGAAGTCGCCGAGCATCCGGCGTCCTCAGCACGCACCCGGGCATGCGCATTGCGTCTGTCACGGCCCGGATGCCGTTGTACCCGCTGGGTTCGCCTCAATCAGCGGATTGTCTCCGCGCTTCAGGGAACTGCCTCGAACGACGCAGTATCCCTTCTCGCTCGCGGCAAAGGCGAACGCATCGGCCTCGTATCCTCCGGCAGCCACCTTGCCCCGCTTGCCGTCGCGACGGAACGCAACGACTACATCCTCATCGGCCAGGCCGATCCGCACGGCGCAGATTTCGTCCGTGGACAGGTCCTCGATCTTTGTGATTCGCGATTGTGAATCCTTGTGCCAGGGATGCAGGACGGTCAGAAACCGGACGCTCTTACGCTTACCCTTCTCCGGCCAGGCCTTCATGTGCCACTGGTTCGCCGGCTTCATTCCCCGTCTCCACCCCTTGCCACGCCAGTTCACCGCCGGCACGTCGAATTGGTCCGTCTGCTCGAACGACAGCTTGGCCGGTCGGACGAATTGCACGCTCACGTCGCCCGTCTCCTCACTCACAAGGACCGTCCGAGTCCTGGGATCGATGGTCATCTTGCTGTAGGTGTGAAGCAGCCAATCGAACCGCGCGTCGTGGTCGGCCTCCAGCTCGTCGTAAATGACAAAAATATCCGGCCGGACGTAGAGCACATGGCGCTTGAAACGCTTCAGACCCAATTCCTTCGGATAGGCCGTCGTCGCGTCGCCGCAGTAGTAATCGAACCGGGCGCTCGTGTAGAAATCGGTGATGCGGCCGTAGGCCTCCGTGCTGTGCGGCGTCTGCCCCTCCCCGTCGATGAGGATCGAGTTGTGGGCTTTGGTCAGGATGTACCATCCTTTGAAGTGGTCATCGCCGTAGGCGATGTAGTACCCGGAATCGATGCAAACCGGCTTCCCGCCGATCTGAAGCACGAACGAATTCTGATCCGCGTGCATGTGGCTGTACGATCCGAACGGACTCGACTTAAACGCGAACGTGATATCGTCCTTCGGGTTCGTGATGTCGGTGTGCGAGAGCACCCACCCGATATCCGGGAAGCACTCCGCCTTCGGCCAGTCCATGGGCGGCTTTGGATCGGGGCGCGGCATCTCGCTCCAGAGCACAGCCAATAGTTCGTTGATCGACCACAGCCGGGGGAAGCCACAATTCTGCACGTACCACGCCGCCTGCGGATCGGCATACCGTCGGGCGTAGTAATCCATGAGAAATGCGTGTCGCTTGTTCGGCGGCGCGGGCGAACCATCGCCGAAGCTCGGACGGCAGATCCCCGGCGGCATGCCATAGATCAGGAACCGGGCGGCGTTCTTGTGCCAGGGCTTCTCCATCGTGTCGATGCCCGTGGCCGACTTGATGAGCTGCGGCATCCCCACGCTGTTGAACATCGCCGTGCTATAGTAGCCGATGCCGTTCGCCCATCCGCCATCCGTCCGGCTCCACGGAGGGTAGATGCACGTCCAAATGTTCACGAAGTACTTGAACCACTCCTCCGCCCCGGGCACTTCGCCGTAGAGAGCCAGCGCTCCGACGCCAAAGCTCGGGATGATGTGCTGCCAGCCGTGGGCGTGGAGAAAATGCCGATCAATTCGCTGGTGGTAAGACTTCCAAATCTGCTCCGCCCGGGCTTTCAGCATGTCCCGCAGCCTCGTCCGCTCCTCCGGTGTGAACAGGTCGTAGCAATAATCGTACGCCATGGCGCAGTACTCGAGCGTCCAGCCGTTGGCGAAGTCGGAAACCTTGTGCGAGGTGAAGCCCTTCGGGTCCCACTGGCAGAGATGCAGCGCGCGGCGCTTCGCCTCCTGTCCGAACCGTTCGTCGCCCGTGAGCAGATACGCCACGGCGAACTGCTCCACGGCGCGCGACTGCCGGGTGGCCAGCGCCTTTGACGCCCACCGCCGCTTGCACTTCGTTTTGTAGTCCACCACCTTCTCGACCTGGGAGGTGTCGGAGGGAAGCTCCTGGCCGATGCGTTTGGCCAGTTGGCGCCAGCGCCCGGCCAGTTCCTCCTTGAGCTTGCCCTTGACCAGGGCACGAATGCGCGGCACGTCCTCAGGGCGGATGTAAATCCGTGGATGTTTCTTCGGCACACGGGCGATCCACTCCGATTCCTTCGGCACGATGAACTTCGGCGTGCCGGCCGTGATCTCGAACGAATTCATCATCAGCCACTTCTCCGTTCCCGCCGGACGGAAGCGCCAGAAGTATTTGCCCGGCCCGAGGGCATCGGGCAGGCGATAGAAAACGTCCCCTTCGATGACGGCGCTTTTCGTCGCAGCTTCGGGGAACGCCGCATCCGAGCTCCACTCGATCTCGGTCTTCCGCTGCCCCACGTCCGGCCAGAAGAGAACTGGCGGGTTCGTCATCGGGGGCTTCGACTGGGATGGCTGGCAGTTCATACGGGTCACATGATACGGCGCGGGAACCGTTTCCTCAATGCGCAGCTCCAGGGCATCCAGCCGCAGCGGCTCACGCGGTACAATCGAAAAGGTGTGTTCCCCCGCCATAAACAGGATCAGGTTCAGCTCTCGCCACGCCCACTTCTTCTTTTCGGGAATCCCCGACAACTGCCACGCCATGCCGTCCACTCGATACCAGAACGAGTCCGTCCCGTTGCTCAGGGCCAACACCCGCGCCCGGACGGCAAGTCGTCCGGCGGAACTTCGGAATCGGATCGTCAGCGCGGGTTTCAGGTCATCGCCAGCCTTCATGTGACCCGTGGGGAAGTAGATGTACGCCCCGCCCAACGCCCCCTCGGCGTACGCCGTTTCCGGCTCGGCGCCGACCATATCCGGGATCGACTCCGCCTCGATGACCTCCCCCACCTTGACCTCCTGACAGACGCAGATATTGATTGCCAGAAACAACGACGCCGCGATGATGCGCATCCCTCTCATAGTCACCCTCGCTCCTCTGAGTTCATGTTGTTCCACACCTATGGTAACGATCCGTTTCGCCGGAATCAACCGGTTGCAAAAAGAAGGGAATGTCTGTAGACTATGTATGGGGAGGCGTTTGGCATGGCAATAGAAGCAAAGATGGAGGCCAAACATGAACCGAAGACAATTCTTGAAAACAGGCGGCGCATTGGTCGGCGGACTGGCCGCCATCCGGCCGGTCCTTGGACAGGACGACCAGGATAAGAAGCGACCGGACATCCTCTTCATCGCCATCGAAGATGTCAGCCCGCACCGCTTCGGTTGTTATGGCGACTCGGTGGGCAAGACACCGAACATGGATCGTTTCGCCGCGGGGGGGATCCGCTTCGGCGAGGCCCACACGAACCCGCCGTGCTGCCCCTCGCGCACGGCGCTGCTCCTTGGGCTGCGCCCGGACACGACGAAGGTCTATGGCAACCGCGACAACTGGGTGGAACTGATCCCCAGCGCCCTGTCCATGCCGGAGCATCTCCGCAACAACGGCTACGAGACGATCCGCTGCGGCAAGATATTTCACGGCGGCAGCGGACGGCGCTTTCGAAAAGGAGACGTGTTGGAGCAAGATTATCAAACCGAGCGAGGGCATGCCCGCCAGAAAACACCAGCGTCGCCCCGCCGAGGGCCCCGGCGTGGAATACTGGAAAGAATACAAGGCGGCAAAGAAGTCGGGCAAGAAGTTCAAGATGCGCGGCTCCCCCTTCACCTACGGGCCGACCGGCCTGGACGACTCGGAGGAGATCGACGGTATGGTCGCCGAGCAGGGCATCCGCATCCTGAACCAGAAGCAGGACAAGCCGATCCTCCTCGCCCTCGGCATCCACGCCACGCACCTGCCCTTCTGCTGCCCCGACAAGTACTTCGAGATGTATCCTTGGCAGGAGATGAAGATCCCGAAGAACCCCGACTCCGGCCCGGACGGCATGCCGAAGAACCCCAAAATCCTCAGCGACCTGAACCCGCACACGGTGGAGCAGTGGAAGAAGGCCATCGCCGCGCAGTATGCCTGCCTGTCGTTTGTCGATGCGCAGGTAGGTCGCATCCTCGACGCGCTGGAGAAGTCCGGGCGAAAGGACAAGACCATGGTCGTGATCTGGAGCGACCACGGCTTCATGCTCGGCGAGCACTACATGTGGCGCAAGGGCCAGCTCCGCGACCAGAGCACGATGGTCGCGCTGCTGATGCAGGCCCCCGGGGTGACGAAGGCGGGGAGCGTCTGCAAGCGGCCTGTCGAGACGATCGACATCTTCCCCACCATGTTCGATGTCTGTGGCATCCCCCAGCCGAAGGGTATCGAGGCCATGAGCATGCGTCGGCTCTTGGAGAACCCCGAAGCCCCGTGGAAGAAAGGCGCGCTCATGACCGGCGGCAGGCGGGGCCACAGCATCTGCACGGAAAAGTGGCGCTACAACGAGTACAAGGGCAAACCCGACCGCGCCGAGCTCTTCGACCAGGAAGCGGACCCCGGCGAGTTTACCAACCTCGCCAAAGACCCGAAATACGCCGATACTGTCAAAGAACTCAGCGCGCTGCTCCGGGGCGGGTGGAAGGCGTGCCTGCCGGAGGGGGCGTGATGCGGAGCAAAGTGGGGCGCGGTCGCGGACCTATGGCCCCGCCTTCTCGATAAGCCTCGCAACCTTCGCCCGGTAGTCCAGGAGGGCCTGGGGATCGCGGTTGAAGTAGTGGGTGTCCACCAGGAGGTCGGGCGTGATGGCGAGCAGCCCCTCGGCCTCCACCTTGTCCCTGCCCGACAGATGGTCCTTTGCGGCGCGAAGGGCCATGAGATAGCCATAGTCCTCCGCCCCGTCACGCAGGACCTTCAGCCGGACGCTCGGGTGCGGGCCGGGGTAAACCAGGTAGCCGTTGCCGTTGTGGATGCCCGCATAGGGGTAGCCATAGGGTTTTTCCTGAACGACCCACTCCTCCTCCGGCCATTTGGCGTTGAGCTTGCGAGGCCAGCTTGTGCCGTTCCAGATGAAGCAGCCCTTCACATCGTACTTCCACATCAGCCAGTAGGCCATGCGGTGCTCGATGGCATCGTTGTCGATCTCCATGTTCGGCGCCTCGACGAGGGGACGGGTGAAGTCGATGCGGATGGGCAGGTGGCAAAAGTACCACCAGAGTTTTTCCTTGCCACGGGGCCGCTTGGGCGTGCCGTAAAGCTCGAAGCCGGTGGAGACGTCGGTCATGAAGATGTCCATGCCCTGGTCCAGGTTTGGATGCCACTCGGTGGCGAGGAGGACGCGAAGGCCGGGGTAGAGCTCGCGGACTTTTTGGGTGGAGGGGATGACGATCTCGTTGAACTGATCGAGCGACGGCTCGTCCTGTGCACCGTAGACGAAGCACTTGTCGAGCCACCCCTTTTCCTTGATGTAGTCGTAGTAGGGCTTGAGTTCTTCTTCCTTGCCCTTTCGTAGCCGGGGCGCGCGAAAGATTTGCAGGCCGCGCTCGAAGCAGAACAGGAGGTTCTGCTCCAGGACAGTGAAGTCGTTGTCCTTCACATAGAGATACCCCACGCTGCACGGGTCGATATGATGCTCCAGGAACATGGCGCAGTATTTCAGAAACTGCTCAGGCGGCATGGGCTTGGTCCAGTCCTTCGGCTCGCGATTCTGGGGCCAGACGGTCATGGGGAAGGGGATGCGGTCGGGTATCTCAAAGTCCCAGACGTGGAGTTTGACGGTGACCTCGATGGCCGGCTCGCCCTTGGGCTGGACGATGACGGCGCCTGTGTAGTCGCCGGGCTTGGCGTCTTTGGGGACCTTGACATCGACCCAGAGCAGGCCGAGGTCGAGGCCCGTGACGGAGAAGGGCTTGAGGGGCATGAGGGCGTCGGGCCAGTAGCCGGTGTGCTTGGTGGGGTATTGGGCGGGGAGGGTCTTGATGAAGAGGACGCTGTAGAGGGTCACGTTTTCCTTCGGAATCTCACTGGGGCCGGCGAGGCCGGTCCACTTGACGGCCACGTCCTGCAGCTCCTTGCCCATGCGGGGCATGACGGCGATCTGGAAGCTTTCGACTTCGTTTCGGCAGGCGGAGATGCTTGCCATATCCGTGATCTCCCCCTTGAACCACCATTTGTTTCGGAAGACCTTTCGGAGGGAGGTTTCGATGCCGAGGACATAGTTAAGCGCCTCCACGTCGGGGTGGGCCTGTTTGTATTTCTCCTGGTAGAGGGCGAAGCCACGGTCGAACTTATTTTTGAGGTCGGAGAAGGGCATGCCCCAAGGGCCGACGTTGTCTTTGATAGCCATTTCGGCCGGTGGGAAGTCGGGCAGTTTCTTCTTTTTCTGGGCGGTGCTGACGTTGGCGATGAGGAACGTGGCCAGGACGGTCAGTAACACGGTTCTGTTTCTCATAGTATGTCTCCTGTTGGTGGTTGGGCTGTCAGTGTGTGGGGTATTCTAACTTGTCCGAATTTTCCCGTCAATGCCGGATGAATGTAGTATAATCCGTTTGGTTTTTCTGGGATTCGGCAAGGCAAAGGAGAAAGGTAATATGGCAGCACGAATCAAGATCGGCTGGGCGACGCGAGACATCACCCCCCAACGTCCGGTGATGATCCGAGGTCTCTTCAATCTGAGGATATCGACGCGTGTCCGCGACCCACTCACCCTCACGGCATTGGCGATTGATGGCGACGGCGACCAGGCGATTATCGCCTCCATCGACGCCTGCGGGGCCGACGACGAAGTGATTGCCCAGGCCCGCGACATCGTCGGCAAGAGACTCCCCGCCTTCGACAGAAACAAGCTGGTCGTCAGTGCGACGCACACGCATACCGGACCGTTTGCCGGAGGCACGATCGGCCTCCAGAAGGAAGAGGAGTATGTCGAGACCATTCGGGCGAGGTACCCGGACTACATGAGCGTTGCCGATTACACGCGCCTGCTCGTGGGTTCCCTCGCCGATGCCGCCTGCGAGGCGTGGGAGACGCGAGGCGATGCGTCGGTCGGGTGGGGATACTCGTACGCCGTCGTGGGCGAGAACCGCCGAATCCGCTACTTCGACGGCCGCGCGGTCATGTATGGCAAGACGAACGAGCCGGACTTCTCGCATGTCGAGGGGCACGTTGACCATGGGGTCAATCTCCTATTCACCTACGGCCCCGACGGGACGCTGATGGGGGTGCTGGTCAACCTGGCCTGCCCGTCTCAGTCAAACGAGGGGGGGCAGGACTACATCTCGGCCGACTTCTGGCACGACACGCGCAATGAGATTCGAAGGCGGTTCGGGGAGAAGGTGTTCATCCTGCCACAGTGCTCGGCGGCGGGCGACATCTCGCCTCACCGCCAGGTCGCGGCGCAGGCCGAGGACCGCATGATGCGCCTGAAGTACGGCGAGGGCCTAAACCGGGGGAGCAACCAGAGCCTGCGGCTGGACATTGCGCGCCGAATCGCCGACGCCGTCTCCGACGCGGAGCCCTTCGTCAGGAAGGACCTGCACGAGAGCCTGACTATGCGGCATGTGTGCCGTTCCCTTGCGCTACCGCACTGGAACGTGACCGAGAAGGAATACAACGAAGTCCAGGAACAGATAGCACAGCACGAGGCCGCGCTTGCCACGCTCCCGTCCGACGATCCGCTCAGCGCCCGGGTCACGAGCACGAGGTCGCGCATCAACTGGTGCCGGAGGGTGGTCGAGCGCTACGAGAACCCGCCGGAGAGTATCCCGGTCGAGATGAATGTGATCCGGCTGGGAGACATCGCATTCGTGACATCGCCCTTTGAGTACTACCTGGATTTCGGCGACCGCATCAAGGGTCGCAGCCCGGCAGTGCAAACCTTCGTGGTGCAGCTTGCAGGGGGAGGCACCTACCTCCCCACGGAGCGGGCGGCCGCCGGGTGCAGCTACGGGGCGGTGCCGGCCAGTTGCCGTGTTTCGCCACAGGGTGGGCAGGTCATTGTGGACGAGGCCATCAAGGTGCTTGGGGAGATGTATGCCTCGTGATGCCTGCTTTTTCTGATCAGTGTCGGATCGCTCTGGTATAATGTGGCGATCATTCAGTGGGCGAGAAACCAATGGGAGGAAGGAATGGAAATTGCCGCGTTTGCCATAGGGATTGTGCTCGGTTTAGTGGTCGGCATCGGTGTGATGCTGGTTGTGGATCGGCTTCGGAAGAAGGAGGCCGGGGAGCTGGCCAGGGAGCTGGTGGAGCAATCGCAGACGGAGAAGGTGGAGGATCTGAACCGCATCATCGACCAGTTGCGGGACTCCTTCGGCCGGTTGTCGCAGGATGCGCTGAAAGAGTTCCAAGCCTTCGCAGATCGACAGCTTCGAACGGAAACCGAAGCCAGCAAGCAGGACCTGCAGCAAAAGAAGGACCTGATCACGCAGAACATCCAGGGCATGGCGGAGAAGCTGGGGAAGCTGCAAGACCTGGTGGGTAAGTTAGACAAGGAGCGTGAGAGCCAGGCCAAGGAGTTCTCGACGAATCTGGACAATGCGATGAAGGCTGTGGAGAAGCTGGACCAGACATCACAGCACCTTGCGAACGCCCTGTCGGGGACCCACGCGCGAGGGCAGTGGGGGGAGCGGATGGCGGAGGACATCCTTCGGCTGGCCGGGTTCATCGAGGGCGTGAACTACGTGAAGCAGAAGGCCATGGACGGCTCAAGCACCAAGCCGGACTATACGTTCTTCCTGCCGGACGGCTTTAAGATCAACATGGACGTGAAGTTCCCGCTCGACAACTTCCGGCGGTTTCTCGATGCGGAGACGGACTCCGACCGGGAGCAGTATCGGTCGCTTTTTCTGAAGGATGTGAGGGATCGTATTAAGGAGGCGACGAGCCGGGATTACATCAACCCGGCGGAGCAGACGGTGGACTACGTGCTGGTGTTCATCCCGAACGAGCAGGTCTATGGATTTATTCATGAAAGCGACAGTTCGATCCTGGACATGGCTTTGGAGCAGAAGGCTGTGCTTTGTTCCCCGCTGACGCTCTATGCCGTGCTTGCCGTGATCCGGCAGGCCGCCGAGAATTTCAATCTGGGGCGAACGGCGGGGGAGATCATGTCGCTGCTTGCCTCGTTTGAGAAACAGTGGCGGCGGTTCGTCGAGTCCATGGAGAAGATGGGCAGGAAGCTGGATGACGCTCAGAAGGAGTACATCAACCTGACGACGACACGAACGAACCAGTTGGAACGTGAGCTGCGAAAGATCGACGAACTCCGCCAGCGGGAACAGATGGGCGTGAATGGCGACGGTCCCCCCGCGCTGGGGCCGGGGGAGGACAGGGATGAGAAGGCGTCCACGGACGATTCCCAATGAACAGGGGAGGAAGCCCTACGACCCCCCTCCCCATTGCCGGTATTCCGCGAAGCTCACCCATGGAGGTCGGGCATGCTTAGCGTGCTCCAGTTTCGGACTTCGCCCTTGTCCCCTCTTGTTTCTGGAAAGCAAGCTGAATTTCCCTCTGTCGCTCGACCATGTCCTCCATGGGCGGCGTGTGTTTTCGGAAGAACTCGCAGAAGAGATCGTCGTTGGAAGCCGCCAGGGCCTTGGCGTCACGGAGGTGTCTGTAGAAATCCTCCGCCTTGCCCTCCCAGCCCCACGACACGATGACATCCCCCAGCAGTTTCTTGGTCATCTCTTTGACCGGCGTTTCCTCCACATCGAGTTTTGCAACCCCGTCCAAGAAAATATACGCAAGCAATTGCCTGCGCGTGAGACTACGGATTCTCCTGCGCATGTTGCGAGACAATTTCAAGGTTCCTCTCCTCCAAAAATTCGCTCCCACCGAAATACGTCATGCCCATACAGAAACTGATTTGGAAGGCTGAACTGAAAACGACTTTTTGTGCTACCTTTCCTCCTTCTTAGTGGCCCCGATGCCTCGGTTTTTGTTCTCGATTTCTTCCTTTAAGTCCCTTGCCATGTTGATTGCCCGAATGCCGCCTTTTCTCCGATAGCGATCGAGTTGCTCCACGTGCTTCCGGAATTGGTGTTTCTTGTATTCCTCCGGGCTCATGCGGAGTTCCGCTTTTTCCTCGTCGGACGATACGTCGGATCGGGTCTCGTTGCCGCGGGCGGCTACACGCGAGGCGTCCCTGAGCGCCGTGGTTGTTCGCACGATGCTTTTCCGGGGGATGCGGCGGACTTGCGTGTTCCCCTCGGCCTGAAACATGATGGCGTCCACGCCGTCGGAAACGATTCTCCCGCGCAGCTTTTTGCCTCCCTTGAGATAGACAATATCCGCGGGCCGCTGCGCTTTCTCTTCATCTGCGGGTGCGGCGTCGTAGTTGCCGCTCAGAATGAGTCTGCGAAGTTTGAGCTGCTCCTCGCTGGCCGTTTGGGACGAGGCGGCGGGGTGTGTGGAAGACTCGGCAGAGGGCTCGGAGGGGGAAGGCGTGATCGTTGCGGGCGCCCCCAGTGCGTCGTTGGATTCCTCTTCGGTGAGTGTCTTGCCCGGTGCGCCGAAGAAAAGCAGCCAGGCAATCGCCCCCGCCAATGCGGCGATGATAACCCAGAGGAAGGCCCTCAGCATTGCTCCATTCCTCTTAACAGCAACAACAAGACGGCAGGCCGTGCACGATCCCCAAGGCGGTACGGCTCCTGACCACCGGCAAAACCACCCAACCGTTACCACTCAAAGTGTGGCAAAAACTCCTACGAAAATCAAGAGAAAAATGATTGAGAATACGTTCCCCAAGCCGCCGGCGTCATGTTCGAGCTACGTATTCTGTTTGGCTGGTTCCTCCGTCGGCGTCCTGGTGTTCCCAATAAGTGACAGCACGACAGCGCCGGTCCCGGATATGATCAGGTAGAGAAAGAGCGCCCACCCGAGGAAGGGGATGATCGCCACGAAATACAGGACCGGCCATCCGACCAGGATGCTCCCCACCGGGGTGGGCATGCGGCCCGCTTCGTCCAGGATACGCGCGCCGAGACGTTCCGCCTTCCCCAGGAGGCCAAGGAACACCACCGCGAGAAGGACCGTGGCGATCAGCATGGCGAGCCATTGCAGCCACCTGACCTGGGCGAATCCGTAAGACAAGAAGAAGAGGAAGGACACATTGACCAGGCCGACCAGAAAGAGCTTCCACCGCTTCTCTTCAAGGGCCTTCAGGATCGCCGCGGTACGCTGGGGGAAGGTGACCCTCGCCCAGAGTTGGATCGCCAGGCCGCCCACCCCGATCGACAAGACGATGATCAGGGACGCGAGGGCCAGGCCCCCCCATATTGTTGCGATGCGCTCTCCCCTGACAAAGCGGAGGGGATCGCGGCCCTGCGCTATCGCAGGCGTGGAAGACAGCAGGAGCAAGGTCAGCATTGTCAGCGACAGGATCGCCAGGGAAAGCGTGCGCGTGTTCCACTTCATGAGGACTTCTCCTTTGTCACAATCGAGTCTCCCTCAGGCGCTTCGTGTGGGCCTGACGGTAACACACCGCATTTGTGCCGATCGCCAGCAGGGCGCTCAGAATCAGCAGGATCATCACCGTAGGCCCGCCCAAGCCATAGGCCGTCATATCGGTGATGGCGCCGGAGGTTGCCGCGCCGCTTTCCAGCAGGGAATCGCGGAGGTCGGAGAAGGAGAGGGTCGTTTCGCCCACGTCGATGCGAAAGATCTCCGCCATCGGCGGCAGACCCTCCGCCGGCGTTGCACCGGTCAGGCCGTATCCCAGGAAGGGCTCCAGCGCCCAGACCAGCCCAAGCACAATGGCCACTGAGGCGGCGGCCACGACAATGTCCCGCCACGTGTACGTGAAGCGTCTCCCAAGCCGCCGCGCCACAGCGGTCGCCAGGTTTCCCGGCGGCTCCTGCCAGGGCTCGGCGCGGAGCGCGACATCGAGTCGGCGCAGCAGGTTAAGCTCCTCCCTGCACGCGGCGCAGGAATCGAGGTGGCGCTCCATCTCTCGATCCTGCGATTCGGGCAATGCGCCGTCGAGATACTCGTGCAGTTGCTTGCGTGTTCTGTCACAGTCCATTTTCAAGATGCCTCAATGTCTCCTTGAGCATTTCCCTTGACCGGAACAGCCGGTTCTTTACCGTGCCGATCGGCAGGTCGAGCCGATCGGCAATCTCCCCATAGGACAGCTCTTCCAGATACCGCAGTGTTACCACCACGCGGTAGTTCGGCGCCAGTTCGGCCACGGCGTCACGGACCAACTTGGCTGCGTCGCGGCCTGCGGCCTCCATCGCCGGGTCGGCGTCATCCACTGCCTGCAGGGGCTCGCCCTCGGGGTCGGCCACGTCGCTTACCGTGGGCATGGAAGGGCGCTTGTCCCGAATCCAATTCAGACAGACATTGGTAGCCACCCTCATGAGCCAGGGCCGAAACGCCCGTTGCGGGTCATATTTCCCCAGGTTCCGGAAGGTCCTCAGAAAGGCCTCCTGGGCCATATCCCACGCCTCTGCCCGGTCTCTGCACATGCGGAAGGCGAGATTGTAAACCAGCCTTTGGTAGTGGGTTACGATCTCCCCGAAGGCGTCCCGATCGCCGTCCCGGGCCTTGAGGATCACCTGTTTTGCGGGGTCTTCCGGTGTCATATCCCGCATCCAATAGGTATTACACGAAAAGCCGGCAAAAAGTTTTCAGGGCTGAAGATGTGTACCGGCGGATTGTAACCCCGGTGGAGAAGGGAAGTCAAGCGAACAAGACGCTCGTGCGCCCCTCTTGCTACGAGGCGGCAGGGGCGGAAATGCCTGCGGCTTCGAGCGACCGGCGGACCTCGGCGGGGCGGGGTGCATGGGCGATGGCGGCATTGTAGGTGATCGCCCCGGCCCGGTAGTGGTTTACCAGGCATTCCTCGAAGGTAATCATGCCCTCCCGCATACCGGTCTGCATGATGCTGTAGAGTTTGTAGGTCTCGTTGTCGCGGATGAGGTTTCGGATTGCGGCGTTTGCGATCATCATTTCATAGGCAAGGCAGAGGCCGCGCTTGTCGGCGCGGATGATGAGTTTCTGTGCGACAATCGCCTGAAGCGAACCGGCGAGCTGCGTGCGGATCTGGTTCTGGTCGTTTGATGGAAATCCCGCCACGATACGGTCCAGCGTCTGGCTGGTATCGGGGGTATGCAGCGTAGCCAGGACGAGGTGGCCCGTCTCGGCGGCTTCCAGGGCGACACGGATGCTCTCCTGGTCGCGCATCTCGCCGATGCCGATCACGTCGGGGTCCTGCCGGAGGATATGAACGAGGGCCCGGTGGAACGAGAGCGTGTCGGTGTAGAGTTCCTGCTGCACGATGATGGCCTGCTTGGGGGCGTGGACGTATTCGATCGGGTCCTCGACCGTGACAATTTTGCACCGGCGGTTGCGGTTGATGAGGTCGATCATGTAGTGCATGGTGGTCGTCTTGCCCATGCCGGTCGGCCCGGTGACGAGGATGATCCCGTGCGGGCGCATCGCGAGTTTGTCGATGATCGGCGGCAGGCCGAGCTCCTCCGCAGAGCGCAATTCTTCATTGCAACAGCGGATCGCCATCTCAGGATTGGCGTTTCGGTAATAGATGTTCACTCGGAACCGGCCCAGCTCGTCGTCCAGATAGGAGAAACAGAGCTCGAATTCCTTCTCCAGCGCCTCCCGCTGCGGGGCATTGAGAAGGGCCAGCGCCAGACGCTTGGTGTCCTGAGGGCTCAGCGCCGGGTCTCTGCCCGTGGCGATCTGGCCGTCGATACGGAAGGCGGGGGGAAGCCCGGCAACAAGATGGATGTCCGAAGCCCTGGCCTTGCGTGCCCGCCGAAATATCTCCCGGACTTCTGCGTAGTCAATGTCCGCGCCCATCGGCCTTCCCTTTCATGCTGAATTACGTCCGGCCCTGTTCGCCGTTCCCGGATTTGCGGGAGTATGTTAACCTGATCCCGCCCCGTTGTCAAGCGCCGAAACCTCTTGACCTTGGACGGATGATCGCGTAGACTTCCGGCCAGGATAGCACGATGTCTCATGTGAATGGATGGAGGAGGCGACAATGGCAAAGAAGCTGACGAAGTATCGGTTCTCATTCGGGCCGTGGAATGTGCACACCGGGGCCGATCCCTTCGGTCCGGAGGTGCGAACGGAGTTCACCTTCGCGCAGAAGATGAAGATGTACAAGAAACTCGGCTTCGAGGGCGTCCAGTTCCACGATGACGACGTCGTCCCCGCCGACTGGGGCCGCCAGAAAATGATAAAAGGCTGCAAGGCAGTGAAGAAGATTCTCGACGGCGAGGGACTCGATGCCGAGTTCATCGCCCCGCGTCTCTGGGAAGATCCTCGGACCATTGACGGCGGGTGCACCTCCAACAGCGCCTCCGAGCGGAAGTATGCCATCGACCGTTCCAAGCGAGCCATCGACATCGCGAACCTTATGGGGACGAGACGCATCGTCCTTTGGCCCGCCCGCGAGGGGACCTACATCCGTGAGGCCAAGGATGCCCAGACGGCCGTCGGTCGGATGGTGGACTACATCAACGCCATGCTCGAGTATGACCCGAATATCCTCATCCTTGGCGAGATGAAACCGAACGAGCCCACGGACCAGGCCTATGTGCCCACCACGGGCCATTTCATCGGCTTGGCCTACAAAACGGTCGATCCCGGCCGCGTGGGGGCGCTGATCGAGACGGCCCACGTGATCCTGGCCGGGCTCGATCCCTCCGACGAGATGGCCTACGCCCTCTGGCACGACAAGCTCTGGGGCGTACACCTGAACGACCAGAACGGCCTGAAGTTCGACGAGGACAAGTCCTTTGGGGCGGTCAACCTGCGGCGGGCGTTTGACCAGGTCTGGGTCCTCGAAAAGGGCGGCTTCGGGCGCAACGGCGAGTTCGTCGGTCTCGACGTCAAGGCCCTTCGCACGCAGAAGAAGGCGCAGTCGCTGAAACACCTGGAAAACAGCCGGAAGATATTTCTTATGCTGGTGGACTTGGTTCGCAAGGTCAGTGAGAAGAAGGTTGAGTCCTTCCGTACGGCCCGAGACTACGAAGGCCTTGAAATGTATCTCATCCAGAAACTGATGGGCAAGTAAGGATATTGCTTGCGTGGTGGCTGCCATTGCTATATAATACGGCTCTTTGATGGTGGCATTTGTTGGCGTCCCGTTTTCCCTAATGAAATCTGAAGTATCATTCATGAAACGCTATAGCAAGATAACCCTGTACATATGTTGTTGCGTGGTCTTTGTGATTGGCGCCGTAAGTTCAGCCGACGATCAGCGGGAGAAAGACGTGCGGATGGCGCGTGAACGGGCGAAGAAGTTTGACGCCAAGAAACTTGATAAACTTGATAAAGTCGAGATCGATGTCATCGTCGAAAAGGGCCTGCGCAATGGCAAGACCGACCCTGCCGCCCTCATCAAACAATGCGACGAAGGCATTCAAGCCATCAGGAGAACGAAGGGCTACTCCGAGAAAGACATCGAGAAGCTCATCTGGTCTTGGGAGCGCGTCAAGGAATGTCTCCAAGCCATCCAGCAGGGCAAACCTCTTCCTAAAATCGAGATCGTGTGCAAAGCGGAGCGGAACGGCGCAATGTGCTCCGGCGGCGTCAAGGTGTTCAAAGGCAGCGCCAAACGGGCCGTTGAAATCATGCGCGAGATTGGCCTGAAGGACACGGCGAACGGCAAGAGCTGGAGCAAACTGTGGGGGCACATGGACCGGACGGTGACGCCACTGGGCAAGATGAAAAACGGCGATCCTGTCGTGGCCGTAACCGTTGTCCTGGCCGTGAACAAGATGGGATTTATCTATGAACAGGTCCTGAATGTCCGAACGATCGAGCATTACAGCGAGTATGACCTCGGCAACGGCTGCTACGTCATTTTCCAGAACATGATCTGTGACGATTCGGCGGGACAAAGGCCTCGTGGATACAAGAACAAAAAGAAAAAACCGTATTATCCCGTCGTCGAGCAGATCAGCATGACCGTTATCCAGGACAATAAGGACGGGACATTCGCCCTCGGCAATTTCATGTCGACAAAGGCCCAACCCCTCAAGGTGATAAAGGGATTTTGGGCGAAGCTCTTCGGGGGGCTCGTGGACCTGAAAAAAACAACGGAAAAAGACACCGTCAAAAACCGTGAGAAATGGAATGAGCTGTTCCAGAAGGCGGTCCTGGAGCCGAAGAAGAAGTAGCGTGAACCAGGCACGTTCGCAGGAGGATTACCTTGGCAAGCACCGTTGAAGAGAAGGAAGAAGCGGGAGAGACGACGGTACAGTCGCGTTCCGACTTTTCGCAATTCAACGTTATTCCGGATGTCCTGAACGAATGCACCAAGAAGTATCCGGATCGCCCCGCGCTGGAGTGGGTGGGGGAAAACGACAACGTCCAGCAGATGTCCTATGCCGAGCTTCACGAGGCCGTCAAAGAGTTCTCCCTTGGGCTCGCCTCGATGGCCGAATTCCAGAACCCCGACGAAACCGGCAAGCAGGACTTTGCCACCATGCACGCCGAGTACGGCAAAGAAGTCTTCCCCGCCTGGTGGGGCATCCTGGCCAACCGCGTCATTTTTGCCGGCGTCGCCAATTCCGAGGACTTGACGAAGGTCTTTGCGGAACTGAAGCCCAAGGCGGTCATGCTCCACGATCTGGGCTACCTGGCCAAGTTTTCCGAGGCATACCCGTCGATCGAGTCCAAACCCAAGGTCGTGGTCCTTCTTACCGGCGAAAAACCCGACGATGCGAACATCGACGGACTCATGACCATGGACGAGATGCGCGCCCGGGGCCGTGACATCCTGAAGGAGGCCCCCAATGCCTTCGACGATCTGGTGGCCAAGATCAAGCCGACGGACCTCTCGACGCTGACCGTCACCTCCGGCAGCAGCGGCGATCCGAAGGCGTTCTTCTTCGATCACCAGAACATGATCCGCTGCGGCCAGTCGCTGAGCGAAGAGTTCCGAAAGCACTTCGACCTGGGCGAGAACGCCTCGCTGCTCAACGGGGCCTATCCCTCCGACGACATCTTTTCCTTCTTCACGCTGCTCATCGCGGCGGAAGGCGACCGTTCCTTCTTCTTCCGCAATCGGGACCGGGAGAACATTTTCCAGTCGCTCAAGATAAAAGGCCCGCAACTCTGGTTTATGACCCCGCAACTCGTCTACGACATCAACCGCGGCCTGCAGCACCAGCTCGTCCTGAAGTTCGGCGAGAAAAAGACCCAGAAGCTCTACAACATGGCCTCTGAATCCGGCTACAAGTGGTTCTGCGCCAACATCCTCGGCGATGGCAGGATGACGCTTGGCGACAAGATCAAGTTCCTCATCAGCAAACTCCTCGTCCACAAGGCGCTTTACAACTTCCTCGGCGGCACGTTCGTGGGATCGGTCATCGGCAGCCAGAAGTTGGACCACCGCGCCCTCGGCGTCATGGGCGGATGCTCCCTGTTTAAGGTCCGCCAGAACTACGGTACCCGTGAGGTCGGCGCTATCGGCTTCGGCCTGAACAATATCTACGAGTTCATCGACGGCATCAAGTTCAAACTTTATACCGAAGATGGCAAGGTCTATGACGCCGAGGCCGTGCAGAAGTCCGGCGAGGCCGTCACCGGCATCCTCCGCGTCAAGACCCCCGGCATGGCGGTGTGTTACTTCCCTGACGAGAAACCCCTGCTTGACGAGGATGGCTACTTCGACACGGGCGACATCGTCCGCATTACTCCCGACTTGAAGATGGAGTTTCTCGGCAGGCAGAAGTTCTGGATCTATGACAACGGCGCCGAAGCCAAGTTCAATCCCGAAGACGTGGAAGGGCTTATCAAGGTCATCGACGGGGTGGTGAACGCAATCATCGTCAGCCGGTCGGAATACGACGGCGATCTCATTCCCGAACACCCCACCACCCACCGTTCGCTCATCGGCGTCCTCGGCACCGATCTGTCCTATGAGGAACTTCTGCCGAAGATAGTGAACGTTAACGAAAAGGTTTCGCCCCGTCATCGAATGGCCGATTTCATCTGCTGCCCGGCAAGCGAATGGGAGCCGGGCAAGGGCCTCGTCAGCGATGGCATGAAACCGCGCCGCCTGGTTATTTGCAAGCGATACGAGAAAGAGATCGACGAGGTCTACAAGAAGATCGACGCCAACAGCGGCAAGCCCATCCTGCCGAACGTGGGCGAGTAGCCGCCCGCACACATAAAATCGGGATGCGGCCGGAGTCGCTGGGGCTTGGCGCGCCTACAGTAGCTATTTTCCCGCCTTTTTCCCCATCCACGTTCGCGGGCGCAGATACTTCAGTTCCAGATCGAGAAATGCGGCAGCGGCGTTGTAGGCATCCACCGCTCCCTTGTTGAAGGCAAAGGCCGTGAAACCGTGCGTCTCGCCCGTAGCAAGATAAAAGCCATTCGGCACGCCCAGTTCGTCGAGCTTCTGCTTGAACTCGATAGACTGCGGCAGCACCGGGTCGTCCTTCCCGCAAATGAACATCACGGGCGGCATGTTCTTGTGCACAAGGAAGGGCGGTGAGGCCTTCTTGTAGGTATCCAGCATGGTGGATGGCGGGCCGCCGATGTAGGTCTCGGCGATGGCCTTCGGATCCTCGACGATAACGTACGGGCCGAACATACTGTGAAGATTGATAAGATCCAGGACCGGGAAAAGCAGCACGACGGCCTGGGGCTCGGCCGTTACCTTCCCATTGCCCGCATAGGTCGGTTTGAAGTAGGGATCATTCCAGCAGAGGGCGACCATGGCGGCAAGGTTCCCGCCGGCGCTGTCACCCATTACGGCCACGCGGGTGGGGTCGCCGTTGTATTCCGATGCGTGTTCCTTGATATAAAGGACCGCCCCAAGGGCATCGTTGACCTGGGCCGGGAATTTGTATTTTGGCGCCAAACGGTATGAGACGTTAAACACCACATAGCCCCGGTTCGAAAGCCACTTGCACATAGGCTCCGGGAACATCTCCTGATCGGTTTTGGACCACCCCCCACCGTGGAAGTTGATGACCATGGGAAGCGGCCTCTTGCCCTTCGGCCAGAAGACGTCGAACTGCAACTTCTCACCATCCACTGTGGCATAGGTAACCCGGCGAACGGCGTAGTCCGCGTTGATCAGACCGATCACCGGCGGGGAGATGCACCCTGACAAGATGAAGCACGCAAACACAAAACCGGCAAGACTCAGATTACGTCTCATGGATTTTTTTGTCCAACTCCAACGAAAAAGCCCACGGATATCGCTCCCAAAATCATATACCATACGATCAAAGGGCCTGTTTGTCAAGGACTTGCCGTCGGGGAGTTTTCCCAATGGCGATTCGCCTGTTGCGGCCTGGCGAAAGTTACGATATAATTCCGATAGAGAGTATGATACGTTGTGCTCGCAGGAGACGGAAATGAAGAAGCTGGCCCTCCCCCTCCTCCTCGTGCTCTGCACCTCCGCCCTCGCCGTGGACGTGGAGATGAAGACCGAAAGCTGGGCGAACACCGACGAAGCCTTCGCCCAGCTCACCCAGCGCATCGAGTCGATGAACCGGCGCAACCTGCTCGCCCGGCGCGGCGTCGCCATCGGCGAGAACAAGGATATCAGCGCCGGCGCCATCCGCCTCATGTTCGACGGCGCAGCGGGTGTGCGGTGCCACGAGGGCCGGGCCTTTGTCAACGGCACACCCTCGGTCTTCAGCTTCTACCTCGGTGAGCCGAAGACGATCACCCAAGTCGGCCTGTTTACCTGCAACCTCGATGCCCGGGCAAACCAGGACTACGAGGTGCGCTTCGCCAACAACAGCGCGAATCCCGGCAAATTGCCCACGTTCAAGAAGAAACCAGACCTGACCAGCGGAGACAAGGTCATCGGCAAGAACGGCGGCGGGTTCCACAGCTACTTCGTGGCGAAGGACGGCGGGGAGCTTTTCCCCGGCAAGGCCGACTGGGTGCAGTTCCGAATCTGGCGGACCTACAACGTCAAGGCCGGCACGCCCGCGAAGGCTGGCAACACGGCGGCGAGCGCCACGGCCGTGATCGAGATCGAGGTGCTCGGCGCAAAGGACGACGTGCTCGTCCTCTCCAAGGAGGAGATCGAGCGGCGTAAGGCCATCCGGGAGGCCCCGAAGAAACCCGCCTACGAGAAGAAGGCCACCTGGCAGGAGACCATGGTCGCCGCGCGGGAGGCGATCCTCGAATGGGAATGCATGCAGGACAAGCTCGCCGCGCCTGACTCGGCGATGCAGTTCGGTTCGTGGTATGCCCTTGGACCGATAAACCGGGGGGATCCGGTGGCCCGTGAAATCGAGCGCCAGAAGACCGTCGATCTCAAGAAGCAATACAAGACGAAAGACGGGAAGCCGCTCACCTGGCAGGAACGCAAGGACCTGGAAGACGGGACAATGATCGACCTTGTGAAAGCCTTCGCTCCCCGGAAAAACGGGGACAGACCGGACGGCAGGTCAGTCCCCATCTTTCCGGACTCGGTGGTGTTCCTCTGCCGGTCGATGAAGGTCACCGCCGAGTTCGACCGGCGGCACCCCTACACCATCGGCATCGGCTTCGCCTCCGCGTGGATAAAGATATTGCCGCGGTATCGCACCCTCTGGCCGCCGCGCGAGCTCAAGGAGGTCGTCCCCAATCAAATATCGTGGGAACTCCAGATCAAGCCGGGGAACTATCAGGTCCTGGCGCGGCTGCACATCCCTTCCGAAAAAATGGGGACAGACCAAACGGCGGGTCAGTCCCCATCTTTTTGGTTCTGTCCGCAGGCGCCGATCAACAACCCCGGCGCGGGCGACCTGCGCACACGGATTCGCCGCCGGGAGGCGCTTTTCAGTCAGCTCAAGCGCGACTTCCCCGATCCGGTGAGCGTGCAGCAGATCACCTGGGAACAGGCCGACAGCATCTGGATCAAGTTCGCGCGCCGGTCGATGGCGCGAAAGGAGAAGTTCCTGACCGACTGGAACCCCGGCGTCCCGGTATTCCTCGTGGACCAGTACAAGGGGGCCATTGAGAAACGGCTCGCAGAGCTGGAGGGGGAGCATGCCGCGGCCACTGCGGAGCGATTCAAGGCATACAAGGACTGCGAGGATATCGGTGAGCTCCGCCGCACCTACTATTCCGTGGCTACGCTTCAGGAAATGCTGAAGGAGGCGAACCGGACCGAGACCATGCGGCTGGCCGTGGCCGACCAGAAGAAATCCTTCGGCAGCCGTTACCCGAAGGGGGACGAGTACCTGGCGCGAATCAAAGCGTTCGATGGCAAGGCCAAGGCGCTCCTGTCCAACGTGATCGCCAACGGGGACGCGGCGCTGAAGGACGTGCTGGCCCTTCGGGACGAGCTCGACACGGCGTCGAAGGACATCCTCCTGGCCAACCCGCTGCTCGGCTTCGACAAGCTCCTGCTCATCAAGGGCGGCCCCGGGTTTGCGTCCAACTGGGGCGGGCCGAATCGGCTGGGCAGGGAGATTGTGGTGCTGTCCCCGGTGAAGCCCGACGGCAAGGTGACCACGATCTACAAGACCGCCAACATCAGCAGCATGGACCTGAGCTGGGATGCGAAGAAAATCCTCTTCAGCGACGGCAAGAACATCCAGGAGATCAACGCGGACGGCTCGGGGCATCGGCAAATTTCGCCGAAGGGCAACCCCTTCAAGCACTACGATCCCTGCCGCCTGCCGAACGGCAAGATCCTATTCGTCTCCACCGCCTGCGAGCAGGCTGTTCCATGCACCGGCGCGCCGGACGTGGGCAACATGCACATCATGGATGACAACGGCGCGAACGAACGCCGCCTCACCTTCGACCAGGATCACGACTGGAACCCGGTGGTGATGAACGACGGCCGCGTACTCTACACGCGATGGGAGTACAACGACACGCCGCACTACTTCACACGCCTGCTCTTCCGCATGAACCCCGACGGCAGCGGGCAGATGGAGTACTACGGCAGCAACTCTTATTGGCCCAACGCCATGTACTGGCCGCGCCCGATCCCCGGCAGCCCGTCGGAGATCGTCTGCATCGTCTCGGGCCACCATGGCGTGCCCCGGATGGGCGAGTTGGTCCTCCTCGACCCCGCCAAGGGGCAGCGTGAGGCCAACGGTGTCATCCAGCGCATCCCCGGCAGGGGGAAGAAGGTCGAACCGGTTATCATGGACGGTCTGGTCGGCGAGTCGTGGCCACGCTTTGCCGCGCCGTGGCCATTGGCCGATCCAGAAACCAACGCGGGGGCTGGGAAGTACTTCCTCGTCACGTGCAGGATGACACCGCAGTCGCCGTGGGGACTCTACCTCGTGGACGTCTTTGACAACATGACGCCGATCCTCATGGGCGGATACAGCAACGCCATCCCCCTGCGCCCACGGCCGATGCCGCCGGTCATTCCCGACCGCGTGGATCCGAAGCGCAAGGACGCGTTCGTGTATCTGGTAGACGTTTACCAGGGCAATGGGCTGCGGGGGTATCCCCGGGGTTCGATCAAGGCACTGCGCGTTTCCTCCACCCACTTCCGCTACTCGGGGCACGGCGGCAGCCCGATCGGGGCCTCGTACGAAGGCGGCTGGGACGTCAAAAAAATTATGGGCACGGTGCCGGTCTACGAGGACGGCTCGGCCTACTTCCGTGTGCCGGCCAACACGCCGATCATCGTCCAGCCCCTCGATGCCGAGGGCAAGGCGCAGCAGCAGATGCGGAGCTGGTTCGTGGCCATGCCGGGCGAGTACCTCTCGTGCGTCGGCTGCCATGAAAAACAGAACATCGGCACACCGAACGCCGACACGTTGGCCATGCGGCATCCCGTCTCCGAGATCAAGCCCTGGCATGGGCCTACCCGCGGGTTCGGATTCGAGCAAGAGATTCAACCCGTCCTCGACCGGCGCTGCGTCGGCTGCCACAACGGCAAACCCCGAAAGGATGGGAAGACGATCCCCGACTTCCGGTCGAAGCAGGTGCGCGGCGATGACAAGGGCACGTACCAAGGCGTATTCAGCGCCTCCTACATGGCCCTCCATCCCTATGTGCGTCGAGCGGGATACGAGGCCGACTACCACCTGCCCGCTCCCGCCGAATGGGAGGCCGACACCAGCCCGTTGGTGCAGAGGTTAAAGAAGGGACACCACAACGTCCAACTGACCGCCGAGGAATGGGACCGCATCACCACATGGATCGACCTCAACATCCCCTACGCCCCGCGATGGCGCGACAGCACTCGTCTGCCCACCAAAGACCAGGTCGAGCGCCGGGCAAAGTATAAAATGCTCTTCGCCAGCATCGTGGACGAGGACGAGAAACCCCTCGCCATGCCTTCCCCCGCCAAATTCACGAAGCCCGCGAAGATGCGCGAGCAGCCAAAAGCGCCGGCGAAAGTGGACGGCTGGCCCTTCGATGCGAAGGAGGCGGCCAGGCGGCAGCAGACGTGCGGCCTGAAGCCGAAGGCGCTCGACCTTGGCAGCGGCATTGCGATGAAGCTGGTTCCCATCCCCGCCGGCAAGTTCGTCATGGGCGGTGACGGCTCGTGGCCAGACGAGCAGCCACAGTCGGTGGTGACCATCGACAGGCCCTTCTGGCTCAGCGAGATGGAGGTGACCAACGAGCAGTACGCCCTGTTCGACGCCGCACACGACAGCGGCTACATGGACGCGCGTGGCAAGGACCGCTTCACGCGCGGGTATCCGGTGAACGAGCCGAAGCAGCCGGTGATCCGCGTGTCGTGGAACGAGGCCATGGCCTTCTGCCGGTGGCTGTCGAAGAAGACCGGCACGCGCTGCACGCTCCCCACCGAGGCCCAGTGGGAGTACGCCTGCCGCGCCGGGACGGCGACGCCCTTCTACTTCGGCAAGATCAAGCCGGGGATGCGCGACGTGGCCAACCTGTCCGACGAATCGCTCCGCCGGTGGAACTGGGGCCGCGTGGAGCAGGGCTACCAGGACGGCGCGCGCTTCTCGATCCCGGGCGGGAAGTACAAGCCAAACGCCTGGGGGCTGTACGACATGCACGGCAACGTGGCGGAATGGTGCTTAAGTGTTTACAAGCCCTACCCTTACATTCCCTCCGACGGGCGGGATAATCCCAAGGCGACCGGCATGAAAGTCATTCGCGGCGGCTCGTGGAACGACAAGTTCGCGTATGCCACGTCGGCCTTCCGCTGGCGCTACCCGGCTTACCATCCGGTGTATAACGTGGGCTTCCGTGTGGTGTGTGCGGCAGAGTGAAAAGAATGTGGCCGAGAGAGGGGCAGCCATTCCTCTTTTCCGGGGAGGGGAAGCTGCCGCCACTTTGTTCTTGACAATCCTGGCCGAATTCACTATCTTGCCGCCGCATCAACGAGGTCTGCCCCATGCGCGCCCGTAGCTCAATTGGATAGAGTCGCGGACTTCGAATCCGAATTTCGCTTGCCATAACTCGTTATCCTACCGCTTCTTGCGACGGCTCCTCGCCGTTATGTGAGGCATTCGTAAGACGCTCCTCGCCCCACTCCATGAGTCGATCTACCGCTTCCTTCATGTCTGCGAAATTCATCTTCACGTAGTACTTGAGCGTAGTTCCTACGTCGGCGTGCCCAAGGATCATCTGTAGTGTCTTGGGATTCACCCCGGCCCGTGCTGCGTGTGTTGCAAACGAGTGCCTGAAGCTGTGAAGCATGAGGCCGTCTGTGCTTACACCCGCCCGCTTCGCCGTTCCCTGTAGCTGACGATACACGTTGTGCTTCCGTTGGGTGCCGTGCGCCGTCACGAAGACACATTTCGATTGGCGATTTGTGAGGCGCAACCTCAACAACTCCAGCCGGAGAGCATCGCTCAGTGGAATCTCACGGCTCCGCCCGTTCTTGGTGCGCGTGCCGGAGAGCCGAATCTTGCCGGAATTGAGATCAACCTCACTCCAGAGCAACCCGCTTGCCTCAGACTTTCTCATGCCGGTTCTGGCCAGCAACAGAAAAAAAGGCCTCATGGGTTCGGTGGCGTGCTGTATGATCTTGTCTATCTCCTCCGGCTCCAAGATGCGCCGTTCCTTCTCATCCTTGTCGGGAAGCGGCTTCGCGTCGGCGAGTGGGTTACAGGCGATAAGCTTGCTCCGCGCACCGTAGTCGAGAATCTGCTTCAACAGCAGTAACTCCATGTTACAGGTCCGCCGAGTGGTTCCTTGTGCGAGACGGCGGCGGCAATGATCCTGCGCATCTCGCAAGCTCAGCGTGCTCACCATCCGCTCAGTAAAGACGTGTTCCAGATTCTTGAGCAACGTCTTAGCTCGCCTGAAGGTGCTCGGCTTCACCTGCATCTCATACCAATCCATAAACCCCGCCGCGATGTCGTCAAACATCATTTCGTTGTCCAGGATGCCGTACTCACCGCGAGCCTGCCGATGCTGAATCTCCGCGAGAACGATCCGGGCTTCATCCTCGGTGTCGGCGACCATTCGCCGGACCCACTTTCCCGGCTTACCCCGCCGACCTGTCTGACTGAAGTCCTTGTAGGTAATGCCCCATCTGGAGCCGCGTTGAAATACCCCTGCCATTTTATCCTCCTTCCGAGGGGGCGGCTCCGGTTAAGGAGTCAGCAAGATGATACGCCGGCCGCCTACCGGAGTCAAGGCGTTTCGTGGGTCGCCCGCGTTGGCGTGGAGTGCCCTTCTGTCGATCACTCCAAGCGGCGACTACTTCATCCATGCGGAAGCGGACCTGTCCGCCGATTCTGTAGTGTGGCAACACCTCCCCCTTCCGTTCAGAGTACAGCCGCCTGACGCTCCGCTCGGAGATCGACAGGAACCCCGCCACGGTCGCCACATCAACAAAGGATTCCGGTTCGTCTTTCACTTCCTCATTTCCAAAAGCCGTTCAGCAAACTCAGCCAGTTCAGGATCAAGTCCAGTCTCGGGCGCTTTCGCTGATTTCCCGATTTCCCCATACCTTGGCCGGGCTATCTCAAAGAGCTTGCGGCATTGCGGGCAGACACGCTCACCCGGCCAACTGCTCCAGAACATCCGCTCGCAGCCAAGGAATATGCACTCACGGTCTTTCTCCTCACTTCGTCTGCGCATCTGCCTCATTCTTGTCCCTTTCTTGGCGGCGTTTTTTCCCGCTTTGCTCAAACTCCATGAGGAAAATCCCATCACGGACAGTTCGGTGTCCGCAATCCCACCCGTTACGTCCACATGGCGCGCCTGGGTCTCGGTCCTCGCAGTATTTCCTCCGGCAATCATCGCAACAAATCCATGGGTCCACCCGGTGCCGAGTGCGGTGATGGCAGCGAGAATGCGTACATCTCCACGCTTCCTCTCTCATGGCTTTTGCCCACCATCGGCCCTGCCGAAATCATCAAGACCGCGCCTTGTGTTCATCACCCGATGCCCTCCAAAAGCCCCAAATCTGTCAAGTATTTCGCACACCTTTTTTGCTATCCATTTTCACAGAATACGCGCAACGCTCTCTCTCCAAAGGCTTTGCAAAATCTCCCATAGGCCAGCGAAAAGCGAGAAAACCCCCCGGAAACGCGACCGGCGTAGGGGGAGGCCAGTACCCAAAATGACACTTCCCTGAACCCCCAAATACCGGGCTTTCTCATCAAGACCGGTACACAGCACCCCAAACGCTTATTCACCATCGCCTTCATTCGCTTCTTCCTTCCCCTCGCGCAACGCTTGATAGGCTCGATTGATGCTGATCTCACTGTGCCGCAACAGCTCTATGACCTGATCGTCACCGCTTCCGAGGATTCGCTTCACTCGGTCCAAGGTCTGTTCGCTGACTCCTGCAACTTCGGCGGCTTCCTTTCTCGCGTGGAGTGGCGGTTCCGATGAACGTTGCGGCTCCGCGCCTCCGGCCTTACGTTGACGGTCCTTCGCTCTTGATGAAATCAACCCCCAAAGGTGAACCCCAAGCTCCGCCGCCTGAAACATTGTCAAGTCATCACGTTCAAGCTGCTTGCGGATGAAGTACTCCTTCGCCACTTCTCGTGTTGGTGGCTGAACTTTCAGAACAACCAGGTCAATGGGGACTTGGTGTTTCATGCAGTACCGCAGTTCTCGATGGCCGCAGAGCACGATGTTGGTGTCTTTCCAGTACTTCACGGGCGCAGGACAGCGCCGCTCTCGTAGTACCTGCGCCTCAAGACGCTCGTCGTCGCCTTTCGGATACGGCGGGATCATAGCCTGGAATTCAGGGGCCAGGATTAGGTCATCCACTGTCTGTGTCATGCTGTGTCCTCCTACGCCGTTGCTGTGGGAACCGAGGGCAAGACACCGCCCACGGCCCCGCTCCTTTGGTCCTTGCACATGCCGTCTATCTGCTTCCAAGCGGCCTGGAGGGCCTCCCCATAACCTATCCCGCCGTCTATCAGGCATATCGTCATGCGTTCTTCCCACAGATAGAGCAGATCGGGCGGGAGATCGGGGGATTTCAGAGCATCGAGCAGCGCGGCCTTATATGCCTTGATTTGCGCCCGTAGCTTCGGGGTCATCACCCCCTTGGGCGCATCAAACCGCAGTTGATCGTCGGCCCGTGTCAGGACCACGCCCACGGCGGCAAGGCTGTTCAAGAATCCCAAGGCATTATCGCTCATATCGTCCCCTGCTCCCACTTACTCCTATTCCGAAGGTTGCCACTTTCCCCGAAGGTTGCCACGTCCGGAGTGTGGCCATCTTCGCGTTTTTGGCAATCTTCGTCCCCCGGCAAGCTCCAATACCATGTTGATCCTGCCTCAAAGCCCTCCTTGCTCACCGTGATTCCCAGTGCTTTCTTGGCCCGGCGAAGCGTCCGCTCACTGTGTCCATTCTCCCTCGCCATACGTAGCACATCCTTGGACGGTAGCGGACCATCGCCCAGAGCATCCCGAAGCCATTCTTCCGCGTCCTCGATGGGACTGTCCCCTTGCTTTCCCTCTGATTGATCCCGCAGCGCCTCTTCTGCCGTGATCGTTACCGGGTCCGGCTCCCAAACGACAACAGGCACGTCCGGGTTATCGGGCGTTGACTCAAGGGAGTAAGCAAGCCCGGATACATCCTTGCCAATGTTGTTCTTGATCGGCAAGAAAAGCCGACGATCTGGATTGTCTTTGTCCCGACTTGCACACCATACGGCCCTTGCCGCCGCAGTGAACGCCAAGCTCCCCATTGCTCGATAGATGGCGCTCGTGCCTGTGGCCTTATTGAAGTGTGACACGGCGACCAACGCTATCCTGTGTCGAGCGGCCAAGTCAGACAACGGGGCCAGCACACCCCGAACGTCCGTATTGCTGTGCGAATCCACGCCAGCCAAATACGCCGAAATCGGGTCCACTACCACAAGACCAACATCGCTCACTCGCTTTATGGCGCCGTCAAGCTGCGCCACGTCCGCCTGAAGGCAAAACATCCGTCTTACTATTTCCCCCCTGTCATTGCGTTCCATGACTGACTCTAAGATGTAAATTTGCGACACGTCCGCTCCGGCGGCGTCAAGCCGGGGGCGGATCGTGTCACCGGGACTGTCCTCTGCCGACAGCAAGATAACCGACCCCCTCTCGCTCGGTTCGCTTCCATCCGGCCACGGGCGGCCCCTCGACACGCAAGCGGCCATATCCAGCGTTACACAGCTTTTCCCGGTTCCTGGATCGCCCACAAACAACGTCGGCTTACCCAAGGCGATACGGCCCGGCCATAGCCATCGAATCGGCTCTGGCTTCACATCAGCCATGCACACCAGCACCGGCCCGCCCACGATCCTTGACGGG
>JAADGH010000028.1 GCA_013152475.1 Planctomycetota bacterium | reverse complement strand
ACATCTGATGCCTGATTTCCCTTGTGTTCCCTTCCCGCTGACGATATAGTCCCCGTGGATTCCCGCTTGCACGGGAATGACAGTGGGGGGGCGCGGTGCAACTACCGCCCCCTGATCCTGGTTCCCGGGCTCTGCCTGGGAACCGGCGCCTTGCAGGCTCTGCCTGCTCTTGTTCGTCCCCAGGCAGAGTTCGGGGACGAGAAATGTTTTAAGGAGAGAATCCATGGACTACGTTTGGCAGATCGCGGAGGTTGTTCTGATGTGTGCTGTCGTCGGCATGGCCGTGGCGCCGCGGGCGTCGGGCGAGGAGGCAGTCAACATCGGCTCGCGGCTGGAGTTGCTGGTCGATAAGGCCCTGGTCGAGAAGATGAGTGGCGGCGCACGGCTCGAGCTGCACCATCCCGTCCGCCGGGAGATCGTGCTCAAGACCGACAAACCCTGGGAGGGAAACGCCAGCGCCTTCCAATCCGTGTTTAAGGACGGCGACCTCTACCGCATGTACTATCGCGGAATCCACTACCGCCACGGCGGCAAGCCCGCCGAGGCCCTGGAGAACCATCCCTGGTTTCTCTGTTATGCCGAGAGTAAGGACGGCGTCCACTGGCGGAGGCCGAAGGTCGGCCTGTTCGAGTTCAACGGATCGAAGGCCAACAACATCATCCTCACGCCCGAGTTCCTCAAGGACATCGGCGGCGATCCCGCCCACACGGCGGCGTTCCTGGACACGAACCCCGACTGCCCGCCGGATGAGAAGTACAAGATCGTCGTCGTCTCCTGGAAGCGCCACGGCATGTTCTGCCTGAAATCCGCCGATGGCGTCCACTTCTCCCCCATGAGCAAGGACCCGATGGTGACCGAAGGCGCCTTCGATTCGCAGAATCTCGTCTTCTGGGACCCCGTGCGGAAGGAATACCGGGAGTACCATCGCCAGTGCAAGGACGGCGTGCGCGACATCCTGACCTCCACCTCCAAAACGCTCGACAAGTTCCCGAAACCGAAGTTCCTCAAGTACCCCGGCGCGCCGAAGGAGCACCTCTACACCAATGCGATCCTGCCCTACTACCGCGCTCCTCACATCTTCATCGGGTTCCCCATGCGATACACGGAGCGCGGCTGGGTGGACTCGACATTCGCCCTGCCCGGCCTCGATGTGCGCATGGCGCGCGCCAAGGGACACTCGCGCTACGGCATGGCGATCACGGACGCCCTCTTCATGACCAGCCGCGACGGGCGGACCTTCAAGCGCTGGCCGGAGGCCTTCATTCGGCCCGGACCGCGCCGGCGACACAGTTGGGTCTATGGCGACAACTTCGTCTTCTGGGGCATGGTCGAGACGAAGTCCACCATCGAGGATGCGCCCGATGAGATTTCCCTGTATGCCACCGAGAGCTACTGGGAGGGGACCTATACATCGATCCGCCGCTACACGATCCGCGTGGACGGGTTCGTCTCGGTCAATGCGCCGCTGTCCGGCGGGGAGATCGTCACGAAGCCCATTGTCTTCGGCGGCGGCAACTTGGCCCTGAACATGGAGACCTCCGGCGCGGGGGACATCCGGGTCGAGGTCCAGAATGCCGAGGGCAAGGCGATCAAGGGATACACGCTGGACGACTGCCCCCCCATCTTCGGGGACCGGTTGCGCCACATCGTTCGGTGGAAGGGCGGGGGCGACGTGCGATCGCTGGCGGGCAAGCCGGTCCGGCTGCGGTTCGTCCTGAGGGATGCGGACCTGTATTCATACCAGTTCGTGCCCTACAAGCGCGACCCCAAGCGCCCGGCCGTGCCAAAGCCTGCGCCCAAGCCCAAGAAGCCGAAGAAGAAGCCGGCGAAAAAGGCGAAGAAGTAACCGGTCAGAGGTCTACACAGCCCCGTGTCCGCAATCCGAGGAGCAATCAGATGAGGAAGGCGAAGAAGGTAAAGATTACGGTCATCAAGACACTGAACAGAGACGAGATCCATGGCGATGCGGACCTGGGCTGCTCCGCGCCGGAGTTGACGCCGACATGCCCCGCCTTCGTCGAGGGTCAGGAGTTCATCATCACGAGGGGCCAGCCCGAGGGGTTCTGTTCGGGCGCGTGGGCGGACATCTACCGCCACGTGACCACGCTCAAGTGGGGCGGCAACTATCCCTGGATGAAAGAGGAGGACAAATACCTAACCTGCTGCACCGACGGGTTCAGGCCGGTCATCTTTCTGCTCGAAAGACTGCCGGAAGACGTCGGCTGAACGGCCCTTTCCTGCATGGAGCGTTCCACGGCGGCATGTCTCCTCCCTGTCTCTCGCCCCCAGGCAGAGCCTGGGAACGAGGTGTGAGGCCATCCGATCAGGCATCGATCCTCCTTAGAGCCTATCCGAAACTCCGGCATTCGTAGCCGCGGTCTGCCCGCAGGCATAAAGGCCTGCGGCCATTGATTTGTGGACGCCGGCTACTTCGACTCCGTCGCCGGGAGTTCCTTGATGTAGATGTTCTTGAACCAGAGCTTGGAGCCGTGGTGCTGGAGCTCGATGCGGCCGGTGGCGGGGAGCTTGGTGTCGTACTTGGGCCAGCACTCCAAAACCGTATTGTCTACGACCAGCTTGTCGTTCAGGTAGACCGTGACGACGTCGTCCACAATCTTGATCTTGAACGTGTTCCACTTCCCCGGCGGATTATCGGCGATGACGAGGGGCTTGCTGGGGTGTTTCTTATTGTTGAAGAGCCCGCCCGATCCGATCTTCGGCCGCTCCCATATCTGTACCTGGGGCTTGCCGCGGAGGTAGATGCCGCTGTCGCCCTTCGGGGGGATTTTCCAGTCGACCCAGAGCTCGAAGTTGGCATAGTCCTTGGCCGTGCGCAGGCTCTTGCCCTTGCCGTCGTACTCCAGGGCGCCGTCGATGATCTTCCAGTGCTGCGCGGCGTCGTGTTCGAGGTCCCAGTTGGTCAGGTCCTTGCCGTTGAAGAGGAGCGTGAAACCCGGGGGCGGCGTGTTGTCCTCGGCACGCGCGGGGGCCGCGGCAAGGAGGAAAAGGGCCAGGGCCATCATACCGATGGCGGTCAGCAAACCGATCCGACAATTCCTCATCTTCTCATCTCCCAGGGGACTGTGAAACCTCGCTCATCCGCGAGGGAAGAATAGCAGACGGTGTGGCGGGATGCAAGGGATTTCGATATGGGGCGCGGGTGAGGGACGGCTTAAAGAACCATGTGGGTAGAAAAAAGGTAAAAAACCCCCTCCCGCCTCAACCCGATGCCAAGAGGCAACCTTCCTTGCGCTGAAGGATTACGAGGGGCTCAGGAGTGGTGGTACCCGCAGGTCTCCGGCCGGGTCTTCAGGTTGGGCAGATCCCGCCCATTGAACTTTGACCCGTCCCAGGGATAGGGGTTGGTGGAACATGCCAGCGCGGCCTGCTCAAAGACCTGCTCCGAGAGCACCCGGGGCGCCACGTACACTTTCTTCTGTGTACTCATAACTGCTTTCCTCCATCACAACTTTATCCGCCCGCCAATCGGACGGATAGTTCAGAACAACTGCGATACCACATAAAGGACGATATGATAGCACTCTTGGGGAATGATGTCAAGCAAATTTTTCCGGAAATTGACCAAGACAGGTAGATCGTTCCCACTCTGGGACCGCGTAAGCGGTCCCAGCGGGATAGTCTCGAGACGGAGGGGGGGACGGGTTCGCTGCGAGCTGTCTGGTCGGCCACTTGCCCACACGCTCGTGTAC
>JAADGH010000152.1 GCA_013152475.1 Planctomycetota bacterium | reverse complement strand
CTGCGCGAGTTCCTCGATGAAAAGGAGATTCGTCTGGTCGGCTTGAAAGAAATGGTTGAAAAGAGGGAACGGGAGTCGCCATGAAAATCGCCCGAGCGTTTTTCACGAAAGCAGTCAACCGGAGCACATTTGCCGAGCATCTGCGTGTGACGCATGAGATCGGGTATGAAGGCGTGGAGATACCCTACCATCTGGTGCGCGAAGCCGATTCGGATTTCCTCCGTTCAGCCCGTCGCGCCGCCGATGCGGTGGGGCTCCGAATCTGTTGCCTCTCGACCGTCTTCGGCGCCAACGCCAATGGCCCGGCGGAGCGGCAACAGCAGGAGCTCGATGGGATTCGAAACGCGGCCGAAATCGCCGAACCACTCGGCTGCGGGGTCGTCCGCATCAGCGCAGGGGCGATGAACACACCAACCGACGAAGACGGATTGAAGGCGATGGCGGACTGGATGGCGCAAGCGGCCGACCTCGCAAGACCGTTCGGCGTAAGCCTCGCCCCCGAAACGCACCCCGGACAATTCACCGAAAATGCGGGACTGACCCGCCGTCTCCTGCAGCAATGCGGCGCGGAGAATGTCGGTGTGATCTATGACGCGGCCAATATGCTTGTCACGGGGGTGCCGTACGGCTCAAGGATCGTCCACGAACTCGGCGATGCGATCATCCACGTGCATCTCAAAGACATGGCCCGCTGCGGCGCGGACGAGGACGGCGCGCACGAATACCCGGGAGGGTGTTTCAAATACGTCTTCATGGGGGAGGGCGATATGGACCACAGAGAAACCTTCGCAGCCCTCAAGTCAATCGGCTTCGAGGGCTATATGACGTGTGAATGCATCGGCCCGGAGGCCGACCCGACGCCCCGCGCAAGGCATGAGTTCGCCGTCGTGAAGAGTTTGCTTGATTCTGCGGATTGACATGAATTGATACTTCGGAAGGAGAAGAGCGATGAGAATGGGTGGCGCACATCCTGCGTTCAACGCAAAGACGATTGAGGATTTAAAACCCCTTTGCGAGACGCTTGACAAACACGGCCTTTCGGCCATCATGGCGCCCAAAAGCCTGAGCGAGCTTTCGGATGACGAGTGCGCCGCCTTCGGAGAACGGGCGCGCGAACTGGGACTGGTCATCGGCGAAGCAGGCTTCTGGGAAAACATTATGACCGCCGATGCCGACCTGCAATCCGCGCGAATCGAGACGATCCGGACCATGCTCCGCAAGGCCGACATCATGGGTTGCAACTGCGTCGTCACCTCCGTCGGCACAAAAGGGCCGGGTGACGCATGGAACGAACCCCATCCGTATATGTTCACCGAGGACTGCAAGGCCGAGCTTCGCGACCTCGTGCTGCGCATCCTCGACGGGCTCGACCTCAAGACCACGAAATACTGTCTGGAGGCCTGGTGTCATTCCTTTTTCTACAAGTTAGACGACATCAAGGACTTCATCGGCCGCGTGGATCATCCCAATTTCGCGGTGCATCTCGACCAGATGAACCTGGTCACGATTGAATCCTTTTACCAAACAACCGACCTGGTCAACCGCACATTCGATCTGCTCGGCGAACACGTCGTCAGTCTGCACATGAAAGACATTCAATGGGATTTCAAGCACATGTTTCTCAAGTGGGATGAGGTGCTGATCGGCGACGGCGTTCTCGACTATGCCACCTACTTGCAGCGCATCGCGCAGGACCTGCCCGAGGACATCCCCTGCTACTGCGAGCATCTGCGTGGCGAAGACCTCTACGCCGAGAACTTCAAACGGCTCCACGAACACGCACAAAAATCGGGACTGCAATTCAAGCAGCGACAATAGAGAAAGTAAATACTTCCTGTGGCGGAAACGTAGTCGCAGGCGTTATGCCTGCGCCATGTGTCGTGAAACACCCGAAGAACGCAGGCCAAGGCCTGCGCCTGCAAAGCCCCGTGCTTTCGAGGGCTTTCCGCAGCAGGAACGAAGTGGCCGACCCAGCACGCCCCGCGCCCTCATTCCGGGCGGCAAGCACAAGGGGATCAACAGCAATGATGGCGTCCGCCAGATACCTCCCCTCTGCGGGGCAAGGCCGCCGTCTCGCCAGGATCGAGCGTGACGGCTTCCTCCCACGGTGCGGTTCCACCGGCGCGCACTCTGAAGCATTGACGAGAATCGGAGTCGTTCGTCACTTCGGCAGCGATGCGGCCGTCCGTTCGGGAGGCGCTCACAAGCATGCCCACTGGCGCGCGAAGTTGCTCGAAAGAGACGTCTCCCCAGTCGGCGGGCACTCCTGCAAAAAGCTCCACTACGTCATCACGCCGGCGCACCAGCAGCAGGTCAACGGCGTGGGCGAACCCGCCGTGCACCGTGGGATACCACGTCTTGGAATAGATCCCGTCGGGGCGTACCGCTTCGGGAATTCCCCCCAGTGTAGTCGTGAACTTGACAGCGATCTCCACCACGCGCGCCGCGTCGGCCATGCCGAGCCGCGAGAACGCCGCGCTCACGTTCAGATGCATCCAGGGCACCGCCCGATAGCCATGGTTCCACCAGCGCATGAGACCTTCGGGGCCAGTCGCCTCATCGACCTCTGCGAGTAGCGTCTTCTCATCCACCAGGCAATCGAACAATCCCACGTACGACGCGTCTGCACGAACCGCAGCTTTCGGGTTGCGACTCGCCCGCACCAATCCGTCGAATCGGTTCGCCTCGATGCCGCGCTCGAGCTTGGGCAGCAAGCGCTCCCACCGGGGATCGATCTCTCTGCCAAGCAGCTTCGCCGCGTCGCACACCGCGCGCACGGCTTCGATCGTCGCCAGCAAGGTGCGAATCGGATTCGGATAGTAAACCACCTTACCCTCGATGCGCTCCTTCCCGTTGGGGCCGGAGCTGCGGATGATCTCCGCGTGATCGTCGAACTCCTCGACGCAAGCGCCCAGCAGAAACTCGAGCGGCTCCACCAGGCAGTCCCAATAATCTCTCAACACGGACAAGCGGCCCGAATACTGGTAGAGCTGCCACACGTGCAGCGCGATGTTCGCCGTGATGAAGTGCCGCTCTTCGAGTATCTTCTCGCGCGGCTGTGGCTCGACTTCACCAGACGACGACAGCGGCGCGGGACAAGCAACTCCTGGCAGGCCCGCGTCCCGCGCCCGCTTGCGCAACGCCGGAAGGATACGCTTCCAGAACTGAACCACCCGCTCGGCTTCCGCCATGCGGTTCGCTCCGAGCAGCGCCATCAAGCCGTACGACACGTCATACGTGTTGATGCCGCTGCTCCACATGCCCGGGTACCCGCCCACCGTGATCCCGCCCAGGTCTGGGTCCTGATGCGCGCGCACGACGTAAAGGCTCGTGCGGTAGAGATCGTCGAGTTCGCCATGGGCAAGACGCACGTTCGACCGAGCATCAAATTTCTGCCACTCGTCGCGGTGGCGTCGTAGAACGGACTCGTAGTCGAAATGATCGAGCAGCGGTACAGGCGGCGCGTCCTGCGCGTGCGAGCATTGTATGACAAAGCTGAATTCGAACTCGCCGTCGAGGGGCACCTCGATGCCGGGCTTGCGGTTGTAGCACTCGACCCGCCTGGCTTTCGCATGGTCGCAGATGAGCCGGCCCGGCGTGCTCGGCCAGTCCTCGCCTTCGATCGTGAAATCAAGGCGCTGCCGGCTCGAAGACGCCGAGCACGTCGTGTCCGTCGGACGGATCGCCACCCTCAGCGGCCCCATTGGGAATGCAGACTGAACGAAGAACTGCATCGCCACGTCTTCGCCGCGCGCGGTCCCTGCAAACCGGTGAACGAGCAGATGATCGCGGGTCAGAAAAGTCGTGACCTGGAGTTCAGCGTAGCCCATATGGCAGCGCGTTTCAAGAATTCCCGAGCGCGCATCAAACCGCTGCCCGGCCAGGTCGATGCCGTCCGCGTGCACGCCCTTCCGCACGATGTACCCGCACTGCAACAGGTTCAGCACCCCGCGCATCGGGCGCCTCCTGGGGTCTGGCCTGAACCATCCAGTAAACGTCGCACCGTGCTGATTATGCTCGCTCAGGGTGTTGCCGTAGGCCCATTGTTCGTGTCCCGAACAGGCCCCCATTGCGCCCGCGTAGCCAATCAGCGCGTGCTCGACCCCGTTCCCCAGGATCATCGGGAAATAGGGTTTGCCGGAGGCCAGGATGGCGCCTACGTCATGTGTCGTCGTTTTCTGAGGCGAACTCGCCACATTCTCGTTCGACTCGGTCAGCATACTTCTACCTCACGTTGTGCATAGAATATCCAACAGACGTTCCAGCAGGATCGGTGCGTTCGTTCGACACGACCACACGCACTCGGACACGGCGCACCCGGCCTGCTGCTGCGGAGATCCGCCGCTCGAAACAAGCACGGTTCATACTTCGGTGTACACCTCCTCTATCCGGCCCCTCGGCGCTCTACACCTCCCGCTTCAGGTGCAGAGCCAGTGAACCCACGGCTTGGTGTCCGCTGTGTCGATCGAGCAGACCTCGCCAGCAGCACGAGTGTCGGAACTTCGCCTCGCTCGCGGGCATCCCGAGCGTGTCGGAATAATTGTCTTCCGGCTTGAGTGTAACGTTCGTCGGGTGTACCCGGTACAGATCGTTGAAGAAGCTGCCGACGTGATACAGTCGCGAGGCCTGCCACGGCGCGAGTCCGAGATCGCCCAGTTCGCGGAACTTGTTGGCATCCCCTGCGGACTCGAAGGCTCGGACCACGGCACGTGCCGTGAAGGCCGGCTCTCCGGCCCAGTAGCCCTCGTCCATGATAGGCCACTCGCACAAGACGGCTTCGGGCTTCAAGGCGCGAATCGTCGCGGCAAGATGGCGCTCCATGGGATCGAGTCCCCGTTTGGTCTGGTAGTGGTGGTGCAGACGGCCGGGCGCTCGGCGCCGACCACCGATATACCGTCGGAAGGGCCGAGCCTGCCAGGCCCCGATGGACCACGCAGCGGCCCGGCACACATCAGGCACACCCATAGCAAAGACGCACGTAATCTCGTGATCGGTGGCCAACGCAGCAAGCGGCCCGGCCACGTTGTTCATATGGTGATCGTGCGCCGTAACGTACATGATCCCGGGCCTCTCCGGCGCCACGGCCTCGGCCCGCCAGCTCCTGCCGCCGTCCGATGTCTTCAGTCGCGTGCCTCGCTCGCCCACGGCCCAGCCCGTGCGGCCGTTGACGAACTGCACGCTCGACAGGGCGTGGCCGATGCCGGTGCGGACGGCCTCCCACGTGCGGCCGCCGTTCTCCGTTCGGAATATGGCCGAACCGATCTCGCCTGCAATCCAGCCGTACCTTGCGTCCGTGAAGCACACATCGGTCAGGTCGAAAACGTGCGCGGCCTTGGGATCGATGCCGAGGTTCTGCAACTCCCATGTCTCGCCGCCATCCGTGGTGCGCAGGATTGTGCCTTCGGCGCCGACAACCCAACAGTGCCGGGGGTCCACAGCACTGACGGCCCTGAGCGTCTTGCGTCTGCCGAGCGGCCTGGGCAGGGCCGGGCATTGCGCCCGAGTCCAGCTTTTGCCGCCGTCGCGGGTGACGATGATTGTTTCGTTCCCGCCGACCGCCCAGCCGCGTTGTCGGTCGACAAAGCAGATGCCGTGCAATGGGCTCATCGTGCCTGTCGTCGGCAGATGCATCCAGGTTTCGCCGCCGTTTTCTGTCTTCAGTACGGTTCCGTTTTCCCCGGACGCCCATCCAACGTGCTCATCCACAAAGCTGACGTCATAGAGCCACGGCCCTTTCCCTTCCCACTGCGCGCGCCAGCGCCGTCCGCCGTCCGAAGTGGCAAGGATGATACCCATGCCGCCGATGGTTGCCACGGTCTTGTCGCGCAGCCACCCGCCCACAATCCAGCCGCGCTCCCGGCCCACAAACGCCGTGCTTTCCAGGGCATATCCCGTGCCCGAAGATTGCTCGTCCCAGCCTGCGCCGCCATCTCGCGTGTGCAGAACCGTGCCGAAGCCGCCGACCGCCCATCCACACTGCTCGTCGACAAGGCAGATTCCTCTCAGAGGATCGCGGGTGCGGTCTCTTGTGAGCGATTCTATGACGACGTCATCCGGACGGCCCATGAAGAAGCCCGGAGTAGAGCGGCCGGTTACCCAGTTGGCAAAATCGGCGCCGGCGAGGTGCAGCTTGCCGAGACGTTCCGGGTTGCGCTTGCCGGCGTACTCCCGGTTTCGAGGCCAGCCGTACGACGGCGCCCACGCGCTCTGCTCACGCCAGTTGTCATCGGGCTTGGCCGCTCGGGTGCGCTGAAGGTTCAGATGCCAAGCGGCGTCGGCGGACCGAATGCCATACAGTGACCCGAAGGGAATTGCGATCTGCACGATCCACCGGTCCTCCTGCACGACGACCGAGACGCGTGAGCCGGAATGCCATTCGTCTTCCTCTCGAAGCGAGATCATGCCGAAGGGGTCGTGGCGAGATTCGAGGAGCGTTCCGCGGCTGTTGACGAGAAGGTTGTAGAATCCGCCGTGATAGCGATCCGCACCGTTGACGCCCGGCGCCAACATGATCTCGACAAAATCTCCCCAGCCGATGCCGAACTCGCAGCGACGGTAGAGAAAATTCGCTCGCAGGTGACCGGGATATTCGGACTCCTCTTCTTCACGGTCGACAACCTGTAGCTGGTCGATGTGGTCTTCGTAACATTGGAACCGAACGTACAGGTGCTTTCGATCGAAGAGCAGTTGCGCGTCGGTCTTCGCGCGGGCGGGTTGGCCGGTGCGGTCGTCGAAGAACTGGTCAATGCGCTCGGCCTTTGCCCAGTCGGAGTCGGCGGGCCAGCCCTCTTCCGGCACATCCGGTTCGAGAAACGCGGCCGTCGTCTCGGGGACAGGCCGTTCGATGGTCTCCAATACGTGCGGGACCGCCGCCGGGACCCATGCGTGCCGGGCGGTGTCTTCGAATGTGACGTTCCAATACTTGAGTGCGATGCTCTCGCCTTCGTATCGGAAGAAGACGGTGTCGCGGGAGCGTGCGTACTCTCCCTCATCCGTATTCGCCGCCGGCTTGTGACGGAAGATATCCACGCCCCATACCGCGCCGTTGTCCATCAGCGGCTCGAGATTGCGGAAGGGAATGGTCAGCGACACACGCCACGCATCGGCAAGTTGCTCCGCCTGGACCTTCGCGCCGGATCGCCACGACGGCCAGAAGAAGCCGTCCTCCCACGGATCGTAATACGTTTCCTGGGCCACGCCACGGGGGTTGACGGCCAGCAGATAGTACGTCCCGGTCTGATAGATCCGCGAATCTTCAGGACGTTTCAGCTCGCGGGCCAGGGCCCAGGGATCCGGGTCGAAACGCGTCACGTCGAGGGGGTTGGTATCCTCGCCGATGTGGACCGGAGCGAGGGCCACGATTACACAGTCGTCCTCGAAAACGCTGTAGGGTCTGGGGCCAACGGCGCGGGCACGTTTGACAAGATCATCCCTGGCTCCCGCTGAGCCCGCTTGTCGCAGATGCACGGTCCACCATTGCCACTCATTCTCCCATTCGCCGAAATGCGCCTCCCAGACGCCGATGTTGAAGGGGTCTCTCTCTTTCTCGGTTGTGCCCGCGGATTGCCGCAGCGAGTCCATGTTGGACTCCCGGCATTCGAACGTGATGCGCACTTCCTCCTCGGCGGGCTCAATGATCGCCTTCGTGCCGAGGCGAGACGACTGACCTTGTTCACTCCTGACAAAATCGGCGACGGACACTGCCTCGGAGATGGGTGGAGTCGGGGTTTCCTCGTTCTGATACCGCAAGGCCGGGGGTTTCTGGAATTCCCACGGATGACGCTGCATCAAATTCAGCAGTTGATCTCTGGTACAGCCCAGATCTTCCGCCAACGTGTCAATGGTCGCAAAGCTCGCCCAGTACCGGGTGCGAATCATATCCACAAAAGACCTGCCCGTTTCCTGTTCTATCCTTGTCTGAATCGATCTCAGACCTTTCATCTCGACGTGCCTCGAATGATCGACTATCGTTCGGTATACTCCACCGCGCCGGCATCGCGGCACTTGCCCTGCACAGGCCTGCCGTAGAAGTCCTTCAGGGAGGGGCCGTCGAACTCCCATTTGTGCAGCTCCTCAATCGTCGTCTCGGCATCCTTGAGCGTGCCCCGAGAGACGCGGAGGAAGTCAAGCTGCCCGGCAAAGTAACGCTCCGTTGGACCCGCCGCGCCCGCTGTCGTCTTGCCGACAACGAAGTCGGCCGTGTTGGAGATCGACGCGGCGTTGTCCATGGTCCCAGACCACGCGCCGTTTGAGAGCTTGCCGTCCACGTAGATGTTGATGCCTTTGCTCTTCTTGCGGTCGACTTCCGCGATGATGTGGCGCCATTTGCCGTCATTGATTGCTGCCGTGCTCGTCCGCGAGCAGATCGCATTGCCGAAGTACAGGCTCATCTTCGCCGCGCCGTTGCCTGCCACTTCAAGGACGTATCCTTTGCGGTCGCACTTGCACACGATTCCGCCTTGTGTGAGGTCGGGCTTTGTCTTGAGGACGACCTCGATGAGGAAATTATTGTCGGCCATGTCAACGGTCACGCGTTTGCTGCCGGGATATGTCCCTTTGGCGCCGTGGGTCGGGTCCCGCCAGTTATAACTTTTCCTCAGGTCGGCGTCGCGGAGCTCACAGTATTCATCCACTCCGTTGAGTTCAAGCGCGCCATCGACCCAGTTTTCGAGCGGGCCGTGCCTGAAGTTCGACGCGTCGATTCCGTGCGCAACCAGGTTATTGCGTGGAATGCAGTGGAACATGGAACGGGAGACCCACTCGTCGTTCATGTTGATGTTTTCGCCAAGGATGAGGGTAGGATTCGAGCGGTTCTTGTAGAATCCCCATTCTCCAACGACCGCGGAAAGGGACCAGGGCACGAACACCTTGGCTCCCGTGTCGATGGCGACCGAGTCGGGCCGCAATCGAAAATCATGGGCCGTTGCGTCTTTCACTTGCGAGGGCTCCGCGCGGACCCCCGTGTCGATCACCATGACGCCTCGCTTGTCGATTCCTTTGCGCCAATCCGGCAGCATGTCGAAAAAATTCTCGTCGTCGTCACGTCTGCCGATTTTGCCAAACCGGAAGGGCTTGCCGTGGAACACGTTCCTGGCATAAGCCAGACTGCGGTATTCGAGGAACTCATCGCTCGGCTCCTGCCGGATGAAATAGTTGCCTATGTCGAGCATCAGGTTGCCCAGATAGTAGCATCGGTTGTGTTGCAGCATCCCCTTGTGCAGGCCGACACCGAATCGGTAGAAGGTGTTGTTGAACACGACGTTCATGAATCCCTGAGCCTCGTTGAACGCGCACGCGTTGTAGATGGGATCGTTCACGTTGTTGTTCGTGCCCCAGGCGATGTTGTTGAACACATAGCCTTTGTATTGGCCGTCCAGATAGATGCCGATGCCGTAACAGCTTCGGCGATGCCAGTTTTTGCGTCGCGTTGGGCCAAGCTTCCACTCCCCGGTCTGGAAGCGGCGCCAATGGACATGCTTGTATCCCACGGGGTTGCCTGAGATATTGTTGTACACGTAGCTGGGGCCGAGTTGCCACGAGGCAATGCCGCCGAAGTCTTGAAGGCCGAGCAGCGTGTTCGTGACCTTGTTGTGATGGATGAGGGTGCGGATCAATGGGTGCGGGATGAGGCCCTTCTGAAAGTCCTGTCCGCCGAAAACCAATATCCCGACGCCCCAGGCCCGATCCACGACGTTGCCCGCGACCTCGATGATCTCGCCCTGCTGGATATTGATCGCGTCGCGACCTCTGGCCTTCGGCTCGATCACGCGGCGGCCTATGTTGCGGAGGCGGTTCCGCAAGATCTTCACATGCACGAGACGGACCACGGCCTTCTTCTTCAGCAGCCAGTGGTGGCGAAGGTTGAAAAAAATCCCGCTGCCGTCCACCTCATAAATGTCGTTGTCGGACACCTCGATCCGGTCGAGCACGTCGCCATGCTTCTCGGGCATGGCCGTGATCCCGTACCCCACGTGCGCGATACGGCAGTGGGTGACTTTGATGTGCGAACAATTGCCCAACAAATGAACGGCAGCCGCATAAGGCCGGATGAGAGGCGGTCTCGACGGCCAGTTCGGATCGACCGTAGCAGAAAACCTCAGGCAAAGCCCCGAAATCTCAATATGGCTCTTGTTGCGGATGTCGATGAGGATCGGCTCGCGCGCGAGTTCAATGACGGCTTCATTGGGGTTCCGGTCGCCCGGCAACCGAAGGTACAGCCGGCCGGCGTGTTCTCCTTTCTCGACATAGCACCACTCGCCCGGTTCATCGAGAAACTGCGGCAGGTTTTCCAAGTAATAGCGGCAATACGCGGCAGGCCCGGAGTCCAAACTGCCCGCCCACGCGCGGACCGCGTTCTCCTCTGGACGGTACAAGAGCACTTTTCGAGGGATGGGCATCGGCATATTCGAGCCTTCCGCCCACAGCGTGGCCCCCACGTAGGCATCGCGTTGTTGTTCTCGAAGATGCTTCGTGTCCACAAAGCGCGCCGTGTTCTCCCACACGCCGCTCATGCCCGTGACCTTGGCTTTGGCGCGGCCGTTGGTGATCGTAACGCCCTTTCGGATCTCGCCCTTCTTCCATGCCCGCGATTCGATTGTGATGTAGTTTGAGCCGACCTCGGTGACGAGGTTCCGGCTCGCGGCGATATTGTCGCGGTTTTCGTCGCGGTCTGCCCATTTGCCTGCGCCGATCACGCGATCCCCCTTCTCGAAGCCCTTTGTTGAATCGAGCGTGAGTTTGAGCTCGATGATGCGCCCCGTTAACTCCCACCAGTCCGCGCGCGGATCGTCAGGATTCGTAATCGTCCAGTTCGGCGCTCGGGCAATCGGAATGCGTGTGGCTTCGCCGTTGCGGACCTCCCAGAGCAGGCGCGGCACGAAGCCCTTGTCCAGGTCGATGTACCAGGTCTTGCTCCTGCCCGATATGGGTATCTCCGGGGCCTCTGCATCCGTGCACTGCCTCCAGCCACGCTCAATCTTTACTGAGCCGTAGAGCCCGGCTTGGCCCGTTCCCCATGAGGGGTCAACGGTCAGGCGAATCGGGTTCCCGGGCTCGCCCGATTCCTTGGCGACCAGAGCGCCACGATAGACAACACCCTTCTTGAAGCAATAGGTATGAATGCCTTCGCACGCTGCGGCTTGGCCCGTGGCGTTCTTGTCCCACGGGTGGTGTTTCCAAGGCTGCTCCTTTGTGCCCGGATTGTTATCATCCCCCTTCTCGAAGTCAATGTAGCGGATGCCATTGCCCCTCGCATCGAAGACGAACGGCTTGGGTGACCATGTGAGGTCGGGTTCGGTGGCCTCCGCGGCAGGATGATTTGCGATCATCCAGAGGACCAATGCGGCCAGCAGGCCCATATCGCACCAACATCGTTTTCGCGTCATGCCCTCTCCTTTCTTGTCATGTTTACCCACCCCAATCCGACTTTCTCCGCGTCATTTGCTCACTGCGTTACGAACACGGATTGCTCCGCGTTGACTCCGGCGGGAACAGGAGATCACGAGGGCATCATCCCCGCCACACCGGAAGTTTTCTACAGCCTGAAGAGCAAATGGCCACGCTCATGCCGCCATTGGTTGTCAGCGCTACACACCTGCAGCCCGATACCTCGCCCACCGGCGAAGACCGCGACGGCCCCAAGCGCCATCCAGAAGGCCACGCCCCATGATGGCAGCATGCGCCGGGAATGCGCCGAGCCGTTCAGAGAGCGACTTGTGGTTGAAAGCAGGTCGATTGTATTTTTCCTCGCCATCCCGTACAATTCGGGTACGCACAGGATACCCAAGGGCGGGACATTTCGCAACTGCTTTCATCAGTTACTGGGTGAGGAGACAAACATGGCGATGAACCTGAAGGCGTTCGGCGTGAGGGGCGACGGGAAGGCGGACGATTCCGCCGCGCTGCAACATGCCATCGACGAGACCACCGGGCAGATCCACCTGCCACCGGGGCAGTATCGCATCACGAAGGGTCTGGGGGTGAACCTGGCCCGGCGAGGCAAGACCGAGCTGCGCGGCCCGGGAGCGCGGATCATCAACGAGAGCAACGGGCCGGCGATCCTCTTCCTCGGCACGCACAACAAGTCGGCCGATCCGAAGGGCGTTACCGAGGAAGTCTGGGCCAATGAATCGACGCCGCTGGTCTCCGGCATCGAGATCGCCGGCGCCGCGCCGGAGGCGGACGGCATCGCGCTGAACATGACCTGGCAGCCGACGATCACCCATGTGACAGTCCACGACTGCCGCCACGGCATCCACATCTTCAACAACAACCGCAACGTGATCATCAGCAACAGCCACATCTACCACAATCGCGGCGTCGGCATCTTTTACGACGACGTGAACCTGCACCAGAGCATCATCAACACGAGCCACATCAGCTACAACGCCGGCGGCGGGATCAAGGTCTTCAAGGGAAACATTCGCAATATTCAAATTGTTGGAAACGACATCGAATACAACTTCGGCGAGGACGACATTCCCGTGGGCGACGTCTGGTTCCAGGCCGGGCCCGTCGGCGTCCGCGAGGGGACCATCGCGGGCAACACGATCCAGGCCAGGCGCACCGCCGCCGGCGCGAACGTGCGCATCGAGGGGATCGGCCCGGAGTGCAACTACAAGGCGGGGCTTATCGCCGTCACTGGCAACCTGATCACGAACCAGAATTGCAACATCCTGCTCCGCCACGCGCGCAACATCGCCATCACGGGCAATACGATGCTCTTGGGCCCCGACCGGAACATCCGCGCCGTGAACTGCGACCAGATCGCTATCGGCAGCAACGTCATCGACGACATCCCCGACTACGGCGGCGACACGGTGGGCGGCGTGGAGTTCGACGGTTGCACGGGGTCATCCATCAACGGCCTGATCCTCCAGAACGCGAAGCACGGCATTCAACTGCGCAGGTGCTCGGAGATCAACGTGACGGGCTGCATCGTGAAGGAGCCGCAGGGGTGCGGGATCGAGCTGATCGACACGGCAAACTCGCGCGTATCCGACGGCATCATCACGGACAAACGGGCGGAAAGGACCATGACCACGGCAATTCGCGAAAGTGGAAAATGCTCCCGCAACATGATCCTCCACAACCGCGCCGACGGCGCGGCCATCGAACCGTCCGGGGAGGGGACGGTGTGTGAGGGGAATGTGGTGACGTAGCTCCGGTTGCGCGGCGCGCGCCGAGGAACACGCTCAAACAAGTTTGAGCGCGGCACACAAGGCGCGACGCAGCGATGGGACTACTCCGCCTGACCGCGGATTTCGTAAATACGGAAATTCGCTTTCCGCGCCGCGTCGCTTATTTCGGGATAGACCGTGTCCGTGACGGTGACAAAGCCGATGTTGTAGTTCTCCCCATCGAAGCGGCCGGTGAGGGGTTCATCAATATAGGTGAACCAGTGCGCCCCGACGCACCACGGCTGCTTCAGGGCCTCCCGGATGTATCCGGCATACGACTTCCCACGCTCCTCCTGATTCGCCACGGGGCCGAGACCGCCGTGGAACATGCCCCGGTCGAGCGCGCCGAAGTGGAACTCGCCGATGACGACCGGCCGGTCCAGCGCCGCCGCGCGGCGGGTCCGCTTCACGAAATCCTCCGGCGTGCAATACCAGTTGTAGGAGCAGACGTCGGCGTATTCGGCCTGGAGCTTCTCCACCACATCGGATGCGCCCGATGCGATGCGGCAGCCCAGGTAGAGCTGGTTCGGCGCATGGTGTTTCATCGCCGCGCGCACGAGGGTGAAATAGCGCCGGGCGAATCGACCCATGAAGTCATCAAGGTCGGCGGCAGCGGCCTCTCCCGCTTTCTTCGGCAATGCGACGGGTTCCTTCTCGAATACTTCCCATGACTCCGCCTTGACGCCCCATGCTTCGTTCAGTTTCTGGATCTCGCCGTACTTCTCCTTCAAGAGAGAGACGAACTTTCGCTTTGCCGCGAATGTGCCGGCAAGCGAGAGGACTTTCCGCGGAAGGGAGTGGCCCTGCCTGTCGCCCCAGTGGCCCCATCGCAGCTCGTTGTCCACGAAGTAGCCGAGGCACCAGGGATCGTCGCGCCACTCCTTTGTGCGCTTTTCGACGGCGGCTTCCATCTGCTTCGGGAAGGCGTCATCGAAGACATCGATCATCTCCCGGTTTCCCATCTCGAATCGGGGCACACGACCGTAATGGATGGAAACCGTGTAGGGCATTTTCTTTTCGCGAAAGACTTCATCGCACGACCAGTTGCCGACGGTATTGAAGCCCCATGTCCTCATGCGCTTGAAGGTGACGTCGAGCCAGATATTGACGTAATCCTCGCCGTACTTGCGCAACAGATTTGTTTGGTAGAAACTGAAGCTGCGGTGTTTTCCCTGGAAGAAGGCATGGGCGGGATCGTCCGGCTTCGGCAGCCAGGTGAACATGTATTCCCGTCCCTTTGTTGGAGTTGCGATGTAGCCGTACCGAACGCAATCCAGCCCCACCGACCAGAATAGATGGCCGCTGGGCGTGACAAACCACCACTTGCCATCGACCTTCTCCACCCGGAAAAACCCCGTTGCCTTGAGTTGCGGCCCCTTCGCCCATCCGCCGTACTCATCGCGGTCGGGGGGCTGCGGGGCGGTCTTCAGGTACTCGGCCTCCTCGTTCCGCCGCTCCGCAAACTCGGACTCGTCGTGCAGCTTGCCGGGCCAGTCGGCGCCGGTGTACTGACCGAAGCGATCGGCGATGCCCTCCATCTTCGGCGAGGGGGCGAGGCGGATGTTGTCGAGGTAGAGGGTGTGCTCCCTGTCCGGTCGCGGCACGAAGATCAGGAGCTGGACGACGTGCGTCAAGTCGATCTCGCGCTTGTCGCGCTGGATGCCGACGATGTCCTTCGCTGCTTGCGGCAGGCCGCGCATATTGAAGTCGTCGTGGCGCAGCGTGAAGAAGAGGGTCTTCGTAGCGCCTGCCGGCACGACCGCGCCGCCCTGGATGCAGTGGATGCGGCCGTCGGCCTTCTTGTCGTCGTCGATCCGGATGCAGACGCGGACGTCCTCGGTTTCAGGATTGTGAATATCGAACAGGATCGAGCCGAAGGCGCTCCAGTCGTTCCGCTCGAATCCCGTGCCGGCGTGGAAGGCGATCCCGGGCCATTTCACTTTTTCGAAACGGAGCTTCAGGGCATGTTGCCCGTCGGTGGCGTGCTCGGCCACCCGTTCGCCTTGGGTGTTGTTGAAGTTGATCTTCTGGAGATCACCTTCGTTTTCAAACGATGTGATCTTCAGCGTCTCGGCGCCCGTGGCAAGAGTCGCGAAAAGCAGCAAGGCGGCGGAGATTGTTTTTGCCATTTCCTTTGGCCTCCAACGGCTCATGCGTCTATTTTGCTTTCGGTCCCCTCCTGGCCCATGCCGGCACCGTGGCCGACGGGACCGAGTCCTTCGGGGTGTACGGCTTCAGGTCGAGGATCGGCGTGTCGGGGAAGGCATCAATATTGTCGATCTCGACCACATTGTCCTTGACGGACACGATCTTGCACACCGTCATGGCGATCAGGTTCGGCCGCACAGGCGCGCGCGTGGCAAAAACGCCCGTCAGCGGGTTCGCCCTGTTGCCGCGCGGGTGGACCTGGAGGATCGATCGCTTCATCGGCGTGTCGTTCTTGTCGAACCAGTAGAAGACGATGACGTGCGAGAAACCGTCGAGGCCCAGCAGGCCCGGGGCGTACTTCTCCTTCAGCACGAGCGTCGTCTTGCCATCCATCTTCTTGACCGTGCCGATGGGGTGGACAGAGAACACGGCTTCCTCCTTTGCCTCCTGGGCAGACGATGTTGAGAGTGCGGCGCAGTATACCAATGCCAGAGCCAGAAGAACGGGCAGTAGACGCTTCATCATGCTTCCTCCAAGGGGAATTGTGTTACGTGAAGGTATCGCGAACCCTCGCTGCTGTCAAGCATTCCCCCGCGAAAATCTCTTTCCTTTGCCTATCCCTTCTGCTATCGTGTCTGCCTTGTTGACCGGAGATCGGCACAGAGGAACGTCCTGGAGAAGGAGAGACACATGCGACTGGGAATGGTGACGTATCAGGTTGCCGCCGAATGGGACATCGACACGATCATCGAGAAATGCGGGGCCACGGGCTTCGAGGGCGTCGAGCTTCGGACGACCCACGCCCACGGCGTCGAGCTCGACATCGACCAGGCGAAGCGGCAAGAGGTAAAGAAACGTTTCGCAGATTCGAATGTCACGCTCTGGGGGCTCGGCACGACGTGCGAGTTCCACGCCGTCGAGATGGACGAGGTGAAGAAGAACATCGAGGAGGCGAAGCAGTGGGTCGATCTCGCCGTCGAGGTCGGGGCCGTCGGCATCAAAGTCCGGCCGAACGGCCTGCAGGAGAAGGCGGGCATCCCCAAGGAGAAGACGCTGGAGCAGATCGGCACGGCCTACCGCGAGGTCGGTGAGTACGGCAAGGACAAGGGCATCGAATGCTGGATGGAGGTCCACGGCAAGGACACCTGCATCCCCGCGAACATGAAGGTGATCATCGACACGGCCGATCACGACAACTGCCTCGTCTGCTGGAACTCCAACCTGGCCGATCGCGATGAGAACGGGAAGATCGACGACAATTTCGCAATGCTGAAGGACAAGATCGCCTCCTGCCACATCACGAATCTTGAAGATCGCGAATATCCCTGGCGGCGGCTCTTCACGCTGCTCAATGAGATCGGCTACGGCGATCGTTTCACGCTCCTGGAGGGCCGGGGCACGACCGACCCAGACCGCTTCTTGCCCTACTACCGGGCACTGTGGCTGGAACTCACGGGCGACGCCGCACCGTGATGGAAAAATGGGGACAGACCAGACGTTCGGTCTGTCCCCATTTTTCAGGCGCGTGCGAATGTCGCGAGACTTGTGTGGACGGAAGAGCACGCTCGAACGAGTTTGAGCGTGGCACACTGCGTGCCTGCCCCTTGACTTGCCGGGCAACTTCGGCGATAGTAGGGGGAGATGTAGAAGTTTGAGGAACCAGACCGTACCCTATGCGAATTCGACTCGACTACCACCGTGATGGCCTTGAGGTCGAAGTCCCGGACGCGAACCTCATGGCCGTCCTGTCCATGAACCCGGCGGAGCCTCTCGAAAACCCTGTGCAGGAAATCGTCGGCACGCTGAGGAACCCGACCGGGTGCGCCCCGCTCCAGGAGATTGCCGCCGGCAAGAAGACCGCGTGCATTGTCATCTCCGACATCACTCGCCCCGTGCCCAACAAGCTCCTCCTGCCGCCGATCCTGGCCGAGCTGAAGGAAGCCGGACTCGGGACGCACGACATCGTCATCCTCATCGGCACGGGACTCCACCGTCCCAATGAAGGCGCGGAGCTGGCCGAGATGGTCGGTCGCAGGATGATGGAGGGATACCGCTTCGTCAACCACGTGGCGCGCGACATGGCCGGCCAGCAGTACCTCGGCGAGACGCCCCGCGGCGTCCCGGTCCACATCGACAAGACCTACATGGAGGCGGACCTCAAGATCGTCACGGGCCTCATCGAGCCGCACCTCATGGCCGGCTACTCCGGCGGGCGAAAGGGCATCCTCCCCGGCATCGCGGGGCTGGAGTCCATCCGCGTGTGGCACAGCCCGAAGATTCTCGAGTCGCCGAAGGCGACGCAGGGGATCATCGAGGGCAATCCCGTGCATGAGGAGGCCGTGGCGGCGGCGAAGATGGCGGGGGTGGACTTCATCGTCAACACCGTCCTGAACGAGAAGCGCCGGATGCTCGGCATCTTCTCGGGCGATCTCGATGCGGCCTTCGCCGAGGGCGCGAAGTTCTGCGAAGGAATCGCGAAGGCGGAACTGCCGGAACCGGCCGATGTCGTCGTCACATCGAGCGCCGGCTACCCCCTCGATACGACCTACTACCAGGCATGCAAGGGCCTTGTCGGTGCGATGCCGGCGGTGAAGCAGGGCGGCACGATTATCCTGGCGGCGGGCATGGCCCAGGGCATCGGCGGCGAGGAGTTCAGCCGGCTTGCGCTGGAGGCGGAGTCGCTCGAACAGTTTATGCAGGACATCTGGCGCGATGACTTCTTCGTGATCGACCAGTGGCAGTTGGAGGAGACCGGCATCGTGGCGCGGCATGCCGAGATGTGGCTTTACACCGACGGCCTGCCGAAGGAGACGCAGGCGAAGCTATTCATGAAGCCGCTTGATTCGGTGGAGCAGGGCATCGAGCTGGCGCTGCAGAAACACGGTCCCGACGCGAAGATCGCCGTGATCCCGAAGGGGCCGTACGTGATCCCGTTTGTGAAACAGGAAGCGTAGGAGGAGAACCATGTCGAAGTTCAGCGTCTGCATCGAAACAATCTTCAAGGAAGTTGATTTCGTGGACCGCATCTCCAAGGCGAAGGAAGCCGGCGCCGATGCCTTTGAGTTCTGGGGATACGACAACAAGGATGTCGACGCCGTGAACAAGGCTCGAAAAGACGCCGATCTTCCCCTCGCTGCCATGAGCGCCGCCGGCGGCATTCCCCTCGTTGATGCGGCAAACAAGGAGAAGTATGTCGAGGCCATGAAGGCGGGCCTCGAGGTCGCGAAAAAACTGGAGTGCGCCACGGTCCTCCAGACGGTCGGTCAGGAGATCGAGGGCGTCCCGCGCGAGACGCAGCACGCGGCCATCGTCGAGTGCCTCAGGGCCGTCGCGCCGCTGCTGGCCGACGCCGGCGTGACGCTCGTGCTGGAGCCGCTGAACATCCTCGTCAACCACAAAGGCTACTACCTGGACAAATCGTCGGAAGGCTTCGACATCCTCCGCGAGGTGGACCACCCGAACATGAAGCTGCTCTACGACATCTACCACCAGCAGATCACCGAGGGCAACCTCATCGACACGATCACGGCGAACATCGACCTCATCGGCCACTTCCACATGGCCGACGTCCCCGGCCGCCACGAGCCCGGCACGGGGGAGTTGAACTACGCCAACATCTTCAAGGCCATCGACGAGACGGCCTACGACAAGTACGTCGGCATTGCCCACCGGCGATTCGATGCCGGCCGTGAAGGCCACGATTGCGCTGGGGTGATAGGGGTTAGGGGATTGGAGTGGGGGAGTATTGATTGCAACGTTTGACCATCACTCCACCGAAACACTTTTCGCCGTGATTGCGAAGAGGCAGATCGTCGCCTCCGTATCGCCGGCGATCATGCGGATCTCCTTGATCGTCTTCTCCGGGCGCGGGTTGACCCACTGCGCCACGTAGAGGGCGTTCGACTCCTCGGCGCTGTCACCCGGCAGGTGGAGCGTGCCGACGACGCGATAGGCGTACGGCAGTGTGCGAACCATGCGCCGCGGGAGGATGTTCCACGAGTGCTTGATCGGCAGGCTGACGACTGAGTCGTCGTCATAGACCATCTCATACCGGCCGAGGGGGATGCCGTAGATGTTCTCGATTTTTTTCCACCGGTCCCAGAACGATTTCATCTTCTTCCCGCCGGCGGGCAGCTCGTCGCAGTGGAGAAAGTAGAGCGTCGCGGCCTTGCCGCTGAAGGGGACGGTCGATTGCTTCCCTGCCGTGAGTCGGATGCATTTGCTCTCGGACAAAATGCGGAAGTTGATCCCCGTTACGTTGACCCTCTCCCCCCCTGCGATGTTGATGGGCTGCATGTCCCTGCCGGCGCGCAGCTCCGGCTGCATGGCCAACTGCTTCAGCAGGCTTCCTTCCCGCGACCTGAGATACTCGACCGCGCGGCGCTTCGACACGTCCTTGTCGGATCGATTGAGATTCCAGGAGAACTCACCGCCCTGGAGGATGCCGAGGTAGGTGTAGTTTTGCGACCCCGGCTTGTCGCGCTGGGAGAGCCAGGGTGTCTTGTTCCACACGCCGAACATGTTGCCGATGACGTAGGGGCTGTTGACGACATTCACGCCGGACGAGTTCGCCTCGATGACGGTGAAGCCGCACTCCTTGTTCAGGGTGAAGTCGGATCGCGGTGCGACGCTCGACGACCAGTTGGCAATGATAACGTCGCGGGGGATGTCCTTGATGGCGCGCTTGGTGAAGAACGGCGGGCCGCCGTTGTGCCCATCGAGGAGCATATCGCCCCACATCATGGTCCGCACGCCGCGTTTCTTCAGGTGGGCGTGGAGCTTCTTCACCCATCGGCCGTACTGCTCCCACGTGGGGACTTTGTCGCAGCCGCAGGGCTTGATCTTCTTCGGATTCCTCCCGCCGCGCCAGCGCACCTCGTCCATGCCGATGTGGAATGTGCGCGGCTTGAAGATGTCGATCAGCTCGTCGTAGACCTTGGTCATGAGCTCGTAGCTCTTCGGGTTGCAGGTGCACAGCATGTTCAGATCGTCGTGCCAGCGCAGCTCGGGGTGGCCGAGGAGGAACCAGCTCGTGTGGCCCATGGAATTGACGCAGGGGATGATCTCGATGAAGTGGCGCTTGCAGAAGTCGCGGATCTTTTCCAGCTCCTTACGTCCCCAGGCGTGCTTCGCGCCGATCTTCGGCACGGACTCGAATCGATAGCCGTGGCCCATCTCGAGGATGAGGGTGTTCTGCTTCAGGCGCGCCATGGTGTTGTAGAGGAAGGCGGTGAAGTCATCGACGTTCACCGTCGGGTCGTGCGGCCAGCCCCACTTGTCCGTGGGCAGACCAATCCGGGCCGAGCGCACGGACAGGCTGGGCCAGTCGCGAATCTCGACGCACTTCACTTGGGGCCGGCTCGCGACCTCCGTCGAGTCGGCGATGGCCTGCAGGAGCGTCTGGATACCGTAGTAGAGACCGCGCGGCTCCTTGGCCAGGATGGTGGCGCGCTCCTTTGTCACGCTCAGGCCATAGCCCTCTTTGGGCAGGTCCACATCGGTGAGTTGCAGAACGATGGCATCGGTCCTGCCACTGTCCGTGGCAGTGGCCAGGTCCAGGCCGTACCATTTCTTCAGCTCGGCGCGGAGGATGTCGAGACAATACGCGAGCTCCCTGCTCTTGGATGCATTTGCGATGATCTTTGTCTTTGCCGTGATTGCGAAAGTTCCATCCCTCGGCCTCATCTCCTTCGGCAGGGGGCAGATGCCGAGATAGGGCTTCTTGGGCATCGGCCTTCGGACGAAGGCGGGGAACGGATACCTGGCGGAGTATTCCTTCCCTGACGCGCCCCTGGCGGAGACATCGAGCGTGACGGTCGTGTCCTTCTTGATCTTCAGCGCCATGGGGAGGGTCACTTCGTCTCGGCCCGCGCCCAGCACGGCCTTGAACTTCTTTTCCGCCCGCGCGCCTTCCTTCGTGCGGAGAACAAGTTTCACCTCGGCCGTAGGCTCCGGTGGAATCTCAAGCGGGATCAGCCGGATGCCGTACTGGCCCGGCCCGTACTCCAGCACGTCGGGTGTCTCGAAGGGCAGCTTGGCCTTCTTGTCCGCTTCGAGCGGGACCTCGTAATGCGGCGCCTCGAAGGCGATGCGGTCGACGGTGAACGACTGCTTCGGTGTGCCCCCGAAGTACAGCCGCTTGAACCCGGCGACATGGATCTTGCGCTTGCCGCGGTTCCAGAACGTGCGAAGCGGGAACGAGAAGCGCTGCCATTTCTTGCTGTCGAGGGGGATGCCCTTCGAGAAGGTGTTGTATTTTTTCCCGTCATCCTCCAGGATGAAGCGGATGCCGCTCGCCGACCCGTCGCCCTTGACCCACAGACTGATCGCGCCCCAGTTCTGTTTGCGCCACTTGGCGTCCTCGGGCAGGAACGGGCTGATGATGTTGCCGCCGTCCTTCTTGGGTGTGCCGTCGTACCATCCGCGCAGGGCCTGCGTGCCGAAACGGGCGTCCTCTGAGATTTCGAAGAGGCACTTGCCGCCCTTCCACGGGTTCCCGGCCCAGCCCTCGGACCCTTTCTCGAAATCGAACAGGATTGCCTCGCGCGATCCGCCTCCTTCTTCCGGCTCGCACGACAGGGCCAGCGCAACCAGGCAACAAAACAGGACCAGCGCCTTTCTCATGCTATTCCCTCCGCGAAGATTTCGTATCAACCGCACATGGGGCCTAAGCCTAACCCCATTGAAGGGATGTGTCAAGGCATCAGGTAAGAGAATGCTCGTGGGGCAGTTATGTGGAGTGCTGGAGCCATGCTCCAGCTTTTGCCGGTCGAAGCCATGCTTCGATCACGGGAGGGAGCACGGCTCCCGCAGCAAAGGCGCAAGCAAGGCTTGCGCACTCCAAAGATTGGCCTCGCTGATCGACACCTCATTCGGCTCACCGTGACAACATATGTTTCCTTGATCCCCCTTAACTTGTTTGACGGCGAGCGGGCAGATCGATCACTTGGCCGCTCTTGACCTTGACATACGGCTCATCCGAATGATAGGATTATCTTCTCATGTGATGCTCACAGAACCTTTCTTCCAGGAGGGAACCATGAACGGCGCGCAATGGTTTGTTCGAACGCTGAAAGACCGGGGTGTGAAGCAGGTGTTCGCACTCTGCGGGAACGGGCTGAACCCCTTCCTCGACGCCTGCCTCGATTACAAGGTGAAGATCATTGGCGTCCGCAACGAGCAGGCCGCCACCTACATGGCCGACCTGTGGGGCGGATTCACGGGACAGATGGGCGTCGTCGCCGTCAGCAGCGGCCCCGGGCACACCAACACCCTCACCGGCGTGGCCAACGCCTGGTGGGACGGCCGGCCGTTGATGATGGTCAGCGGCATGTCCGACCTGCGCACCCGCGGCCGCGGCCACTTCCAAGAGCTCGACCAGGTGGAAATGGTCGCGCCTGTGTGCAAGTACGCCAACCTTGTGAAGAATATCGAGACGCTCCCGTCGGACACCCACGCGGCCATTAACGCCGCCGTCACCCCCCGGCCCGGCCCGGTGCACCTGACCATTCCGAACAATGTTTTCAACGCAGAAGTAAGGACGACGCGCGATCGGACCCCGGCGCAGGTCGCCCCCCAGGGCACAGGCGATGCGGACCTCGTGAAGGATGCGGCGAAGATGCTGAGCAAGGCGAAGCGGCCCATCATGGTGGTCGGCAGCGGCGCGTTCTACGCCCGGTCGTGGCCGGCCGTTCAGAAGTTCGCCAAACTGACGGGAATCCCCATCTACACCCTTCTCTGGGACCGGGGGTGCATCGAGCAGCGCATCCCGGAATACGTCGGCATCGTCAGCCCGGAAGTCAACGCGGGGGCCGAGCTCATCTCCAAGGCCGACGTCATCCTCACCCTCGGCGGCCGGGTGGACGACCGCCTGGGCTACGGCGGCCCGCCGATGGTGGCGAAAAACGTAAAGTTTATCCGCATCGACGCCGACCCGGAGGAGGTGAACCGCTTCGTCCCCGCCGACATCGGCATCGCCGGCAGCCCGAGCACGGTCCTGGGGCAGATCGCCGCCGAGGGCAAGAAGATGAAATGGAACAACGCCGCATGGCTGGAGAAGATTCGGAAGCGCCGGCGGGAGATGCTCGACTACTGGATGGCCCAGCCCGTGGGCGACGCCGCGCCCATGGCCTCGCTCCGGCTCTGCCAGGAGATCATGCCCTTCCTCACCGGCGACACGACGTTCCTGCTCGACGGCGGCAACATCGGACGGTGGGCGCACATGCTGTTCTTCTTCGACCGGCATCCGTCGCACTATTTCACCTGCGGCATCAGCGGCGTCATCGGCTGGGGCATCCCGGGTGGACTGGCCGCGAAGCTGGCCCGGCCCAACAAGCCGGTGATCCTCCTGAGCGGCGACGGCTCGGCGGGCTTCACCCTCGGCGACATCCAGACGGCCGTGCGCTTCGGCACCCCGTTCGTGGCCCTCATTGCCCACGACTCCGCCTGGGGCATCGTCGCCGACGGGCTGGCCGAGGATCGACAGGCGGGGAGCGGGCTCGGCGAGATTCGCTATGACCGCGTGGCCGAGGCCCTCGGGGCGAAGGGCGTTTACATCGACAACGCGAAGCAGATCGCCCCGGCGATCCGCAAGGGCCTGAAGGCGCGCGTGCCGACCTTTATCCACGTGCCCACAACGATTTACGGCATCCGAAGCTACCGAAAACAATTCGGAACCGCACCGGCTAAACGAAGGAAATAGCGGTGAAACGATGGAAATGGTCGAAGAAATTCGACGTGCGGAAGCCAGTGACGATGCCCCCTTCAACGAACTGAACGGGCTGCTGCGCCGGTGCTTCGAGGAGTGGCAGCCGGAGGGTGAGAGGGCGCTTCGGATCGGCGCCGCCGCGGTCGGCCTGGCCTACCGGGGGGAGGTGGCCCGGCGATACACCGAGGACTACACCCGGCCCTACCGGTCGGACGAGGAGGCGGCGATTTCCGTCCAGGCGACGACCTCCGACGCCTTCCCAATGGGCAGGGTCCGGGATACGACGCTGTGGGAGCAGGAGGATCGACTCTACGTCGGCCGGTGGGATTTTTTTATCGAGCTGGACCGGTCGTCCGCCCGCGCCCGGGCGGTGGTGTCCCACGAGGCGGGGTTCAATGCGGTGGACTCGGCTGTGCGCGTGGCGATCGCGTCTTACGCCCGGCCGGAGCAGTGCACGTTGATCCACGGCATGGCGATGGCGCGGGGGGAGGCGGGGATTATCGGCTCGGCGCCGGGGCGCGGGGGGAAGTCCACGTCGGCCCGGCTCCTCCGGGCGCAGGGCTGGCGGACGCTCTGCGACGACCTGCCGGCGGTCTATGAAGACAACGAGACCTTCACGCTGGCGGCGACGCCGTTCTGGAGCTACCGGGAGGCAGATTTTACGTTTGCAAATTTTACGGCGGATCGCGTCCCCCTGCGGGCGGTGTTTCTCCTGTTAAAGGGACCGGAGGTGAAGGTCGAGCCCTGCGGCCGGGCGCAGGCGGCGGCGGCGCTGATGCGGAACGTCATGCACTTCGGGGCTGACCCGTCGGCGGGCGTGGCGAAGTTCGAGTTCATCTCACGCCTTGTCGAGGCGACACCCGTCTTCCGCCTTTGGTTTCACAAGGACCGTCTGCCCGAAGAAGTAATCCTGGAACGCATCGTGACGTGAGCGTCTGCCAAGGGCCTCCGCCCCCCATGTAGAACGTTGTTCCATGGTACCATTTTACGTGTCGTATATATCCTCTCCGAAAACGCGCGTGCGTCAAGTGAGATGTAATGAGGACTCCGATTCTGGGGAAACACCTCGGGTGCAATGTTGACACCGCCCTCAGAACTCCAAACCGGTTCCCGACTTACACGGCGGAGGGAAGGAGAGAAGGCCGGAATTCGGGAAGGATATTTCTGTAATGTGACCGTCATACGCCGCCTCGACGCCCGACGGGTTCTGCAGCACCTTCCCCCCCGGCTTCTCCCGCCCCTCCTCCACATCACATTGCTCCACCAGGACCCGCGCCATCGCGTAGAGCTCCTTCGTTGGACAGCCCAACCGGGGATCGAAGTGTTCGCCCAGATCGTGGGCCGGCATCAGGTGCAGCATCTGCGTGCGGAACAGCCCCAGCCAATCCCCGAGCAAAATTCACCTGACTAATGACTACTCTGCCAGTTACGCAAACTTTTCTTCCCGCCCTCCGCCCAGTCACGTTCTGAGGGAGGTACCTTATTTCCTACGGAGTGAATATTCGGGCAGGAAAAGTACAGAAAAATGGCACCCCCGAGAGGATTCAAACCTCTGACTTCTTGCTCCGGAGGCAAACCTAGGCCAGGGCATTTGCGGCAGTACGACAAAGAAAACAAATGACTTATGACAATTTCGTATTTCCGGAATCTTCGATATTTCCGTCCTTATCGGATCCTCTTTGTATACGGCTGTGTGTACGGATTCGCTGAAGGCAAGCGTCCAGATCCTTGGTGCTGGATTGCTTGTGGGCTGGTAGCACATCGGCAGCTGTGGTCCGTCTTGGCCTCGGCAGTTTGTCCGCCTTCGTCGGGGGAATGTAGACAGCATCTTCGCACACACGCTCCAATTCGCTCTGGGTGATGATGAATTTCTTTCCGATTCGCAACACCTGGATCTCGCCCTTACGGATCATGTCGTATACAACGTCACTGCATACTCCAAGCGCCTTCGCCGCCTGCGGTACGCTAAATTTGCGCTCGTCGAGCACGCTCACCAAGTCAATCCGTCCTTCTGGCTCGCGGGTTCATTCTGTAACTCCTTTGCCCAGGGGGGGAGGGCGTACATATGCCGTCTGGGGTGCCTCCTGTCCTTAGTATTCCGCATCCTCATTCAGGTCCCCGTGCTCCCCCTCAAACTGCTGGGCAATGAACTTCCGGGGATGCTCCGGAACGTAACGTGATATCTTCGTCTTCGGGTCAGCCCAGAAAGCCAACGAGAGTGCCACACCAAGCAGTATCGCACTGGCCTGAAGGAATCCCGATGAGGTCTCAAGTTCAATAGGCGGAAAGAGGAGACCAGCGATCTCGGCACATTCGGGTCGTGAGCTTGTGACCCATCGTGCGCGCAGGATGATGACCTTGCCTCCCAGATATTTCTTTCCCTCGCAGATGAAGTGCAACCCCTCCTCCTGTGCCACCTCCCAAATGTCATGGACTTCAAATTGGACGCCCTCATTGATCTGCCGCTCCAGAACGGCCCGCACGATGCCCAGCCAATCTTCTTGCTTCTCCCAGGATGCTCTGCGCAATAGCCCGATTCTAATCACCGGTTTTTTCTTCATGTCCTTGTACCTCCATTGCCCGCCGGCGCGGCCATCGCTTTTCGAAATGGGCGCGCCAGAGAGCGGTTTTTGTTTTACTTATGCGACAGACTTTTCGTTTTCTTCATCTGCTTTCTCAATCCTCTTGATCGCAATTTTCACAGCAGCCGGATCGATATCACAGCCAATGAACCGCCTCCCCAGCCTCACCGCCGCAGCGCCCGTCGTCCCGGAGCCGACAAAGGGGTCGACTACGGTGTCGCCGGGGTTGCTGAAGATGCGGATGAAGTGCGCCGCTTCCTCCTCGGCTTGCTGCCACTCGTGCAAGTTCTTTTCGGGACCAGAGCCTCGATACAGGTCCTCGTGCCACGGCACGCTGTCGTTGAAAGGGGCCTTGCAAAAAACGAGTACCGGTTTCCACCGGCTGAAAACCTTACGCCGTTGAACGCTTGTCTTGGGTCCCTGCCCCACAACGGCGATTGTCCAAACATATTCGAGGTGGGCGCAAAGACTCTTCATTACATTGTCCAGATGGAATTGCCCCGAGTACGTGACCAAGAACCCGCCAGGCTTCAGGAACTCTGCTGCACGCGCACCAAGGGAGTCCCAAATCCACAGGGCTTTCGCGCCATAAGGGGGATCGGTAAGAACCAGATCGACAGAAGCGTCGTCTATGTCCGCCAGTACACCCTGAAAATCACCGCAGCGAATATCGGCGCGACCGGCGAGGGCGGTGCACATTTCACCGACCTCCTCGCGCCGACGCTGGCTGGCATTGTCGCGGGCAATCCGCTCGGCGCGTTTTACGGTGATCGGATGGTCGCGCTCACAGTCGAGCTTTTCGATCACTTCTCGCGCTCGTTCATCTTCCTTTGCACTCGTGGCAACGACCACCAGCGCCGGTCTTTTTCGCGGTGGATATCGTTTCCCGTCTTTCCCGGTTACGGCCTCGGGATCAGTTTTTGCGTTTGCACGAAGTGCACGCTGGACCGTGCTGCCCGCGACGCCGCTGGCAGCAGCGATCTGCTCGAACGGCATTCCTCGTGCACGCATTGCCGCCCAGATTTTGTTGCGCTGTTCTTTGGTTAAATGGCGCCGCAGCAGGTTGATGTCATAAGCGAGGAGGGATCGCTGTTCTCCACTCTCCACCTTCGCAACAATGACCTGGTAGTTTTTGATACTGTGCCCCTCCGTCTCGAGTTCGGCTTTTGCACGCTCTCGCTGGTGCCCGTCGATGATGTGGCCGTGCTGATCCTTGACGATCGGCACGAGCAGACCAATCTCCTTCATGCTGCTCTTCAGCGCCTCGAACGTTTCCGCAGGGAGATCCGGGAAAGGATTTTCCTCCGGCTTCATGTCCTGTTTGTTGTGTTCTGAGTTTTGCATTTGTAAATTTCATTTCTAAAATATTAAAAACATGATTGCGCCCCGGTCGGATGCCCGCGCCTCTCCTCTTGGGGGCGGAGGACCACGGCAATGCCCTCCACAACACGATGTCCTATGTATGTGAAACTTGTTTCTCATGTTAGCGTCGCCTCACAGTTCTTGTCACGATCAGTAAGATTTTCGCCCGCCTATTGGTACCTGTGGTTTTGTCCGGCTTTTTCAGACAGGTTTTCTCGGAAATTTCCGCCGGACCAAATGATCACAGACCCAATTCCTCCAGTTCACCCCATGATGGCCCGATCTCTACATCTACGACGAGGGGCACGAGCAACTCGGGATAGACCCGCTCCATTGCGGCCTTCACCACCCGCGCTGTGGCCTCGATCTCTGCCTCCGGGACTTCGATGAGAAGCTCGTCGTGGATCTGAAGAAGAATCTGCGCGGGCGTGTCTCTTAGGAGTTCATGCACCTCCAGCATCGCGAGTTTCATGAGATCGGCAGCCCCGCCCTGCACGGGGCTGTTCATCGCGACGCGCTCGGCTCTTGAGCGGACGGCGCGGTCTTCGCTGTCCAGGCCCGTGACCTGCCTGCGCCGCCCGAGGAGCGTCTCGACGTAGCCGGTCCTGTGCGCCTCCTCGATCCGTTGCTGTCGAAGCCTGATGACGCCGGGGTATGTGTCGAAATAGGCGTCGATGTATCTGGCTGCCGCTTCTTCGGAGATCTCAAGCCGCTTCGCCAACCCGATGGGTGTCATCCCGTACACGATCCCGAAATTCACGATCTTCGCGCCCGCGCGGTCTTCTTCCGTGATCTCATTGATGGCCTTGTCGGTGATGCTTGCCGCCGTGATGGCGTGGATATCCTTGCCCTCATCGAATGCCTGGATCATCGCGGAGTCTCGGCATTCGTGGGCCAGGACGCGGAGCTCGATCTGCGAGTAGTCACAGGCAAGAAACCGGTAACCCGGGCGCGGTGTAAATGCCCGTTTGATCCGCTTGTCGCCGCGGGGGATGTTCTGCAGGTTCGGCTTGGAGCTGCTGAGGCGACCCGAACGCGTGACGGCCTGGTTGAAGCTCGTATGGATCCGCCCGGTGCTCGTGTGTATGCTGTTGCGCAGCCCGTTCACGTAAGTGCTTATAAGCTTTTCGTGGTCGCGGAGCGAGAGAATCAACGACACGATTTCGTGCCTGTCGCCCATCGCTTCAAGGGTTTCTGCAGCTGTTGAACGAGCTCCTGAAGGCGTCTGCGCCACGCACGGCAGTCCGAGCTCGTCGTAGAGGACCGTAGCCAGCTGCTGTGAGGAGTTAGGGTTGAATTTGTGCCCGGCAAGCTCAATGATATGCGCCCTGGTCGTGTCGATCTCAGCGGAAAGCTGGCGACCCAGTTCCTTCAACCGCTCGATGTCCACACCAACACCGACCTGTTCCATATCTGCTAGAACCAGGGCTACGCGCGACTCCATGTGCACCAGCTGCTGACGCTCGGCATCAGGCATCTCCTGCTGGTAGAATTCATGGAGGCGGTAGGTATTCAGGGCATCATCACAGGCGTAGACCGCCGCCCTCTTGATGGCGACATCGGCGATCGATTGCTGATCGCCGATCGTGTCCTCATAGGTTGCGGGTGCGGCGCCGAGATGCTTCCGCGCCAGCGCCTTCAGCCCATGTTCCTCGGTTTCATCATAGATATAGGATGCGA
>JAADGH010000034.1 GCA_013152475.1 Planctomycetota bacterium | reverse complement strand
GTGGAGCTTATTCCCCGATAGCTCAATTGGTAGAGCGGCTGGCTGTTAACCAGCAAGTTCGAGGTTCGAGTCCTCGTCGGGGAGCCAGATTACAATCCGCCAATTTGGGCGGTTCTTAGTTAACGCAGAACCCCGACGGGTGACCCCCTCGGGGTTTTGTCGTTTCTCCCCATTTTTCCGGCAGTTACGCGACTCCACACACCCTTGCCGATTCTCCGTTCCGCGGCAACCTCTCCGGGGTTCGCGCCGAACCCTCCACGTTTGCGACCGAAACCCGCGTAAATCTCCTCCGGATTCTCCGATTCTCCCGTTTCTTGTTCACCGCCATCCTGCCGGAAATAGGGGACAGTATATTCTATTAATCCAACATTTTCCGGGGTTTAGGCTTGCCGAAGCTGCAGGCGTTCGGTGTACTCCTCAAGGACAAGGACCGTTTGGGTGCGGAAGGATTATTTTCATCTTAAATAATATACCGTCCCCGAATTTCCGAATTTCCCTGGCGCAAGATGAAGGGCCTGTACATTACGAGGCAGGATTCGGTTTCGCAGTGGGGTGATTGCGTATCTGCAATATATCTGCGGGCGGACTGTTGCGTATTTGCAATCTTCTGGGTTGGCCCGCCAGGTTGTCGTTGTCATAACTACTTCATATCTCATGTGTTGTAGCGCTTCACCAATCGGTGCTTTGTATTGGCACGCCTTGTGCTCATTCCCTTGCCGGAGAGTGAGGTGAATGCAAGAACGTATCGCAATACCGGTTCATAATAGTCGTGTGTCGCCCGTTTTCGATGTTGCGCGGCGCGTTGTGTTAGTTGACACGAGCGACGGTGAGGAAGACGGCAGGTCGGAGTGGGACATCGATCTCGCATGGCCTTGTCGCCGGGCCGCATGGCTTCTGCACAAGGGGGTCGACGTGCTGATCTGCGCGGCGATCAGCGCGCCGCTGGCCGGAATGGTGCGTTCGCAGGGTACCCGGTTGTATGCCTCTGTTGTCGGGGAGATCGATGATGTGATCGGGGCCTATTTGAGCGGAAACCTCCAGAAGCCGAGGTACATGATGCCGGGCTGCTGCGGTAGACGGAGAAGGCTGCAGCGCGGAAGGAATGTGTAGGGAAGTTAGAGAAGAGGGAAAGGAGGCGCGTAAGATGCCCAGAGGAGACGGAACAGGACCGCAAGGCAGAGGACCGGGAACCGGGCGGGGCATGGGGCCCTGCGGCGGTGGAATGCAGCAAGGACAGAGAGGCGCAGGCCAAGGCCGAGGAGGAGGCCGGGGCCAAGGCACTATGGGGCCGGGACGCCGCGGCGGCGGGCGCGGCCGGCAGCGTTAATGGTTGGCGATAGGTGCAAATTTGTGAATGTGCTGTAAAGGGAGGAGGTAAGGTACAATGCCAGGAGGAGATGGAACTGGTCCGAGAGGAATGGGGCCGATGACAGGTCGGGCAGCGGGGTACTGCGCCGGCTATCCCGTGCCGGGATTTATGAACCCGGTAGGGGGGCGGCTTGGAATGGGCTTTGGCAGAGGCGTGGGCGGCGGAAGGGGCCGACGCAATTGGTTCTATGCGACCGGCCTGCCCGGCTGGGCGCGGTATGGGATGATGCCTGCATGGGGAGGCCAGGCGCCTTCCGGGGGCTTTGTTCCCCCGATAGCCGCGCCGGTTGCTCCCAGGGCGTCGAAGAAGCAGCAAGTGGACGTCCTAAGGGGCCAGGCCGAATACTTCGAGGACGTCCTGGATGGTATCAAGGAGCAGATCCAGAAACTCGAAACAGAGGCCGAGGAATAAAGCACCTGAACCTGAAAACAACTGATATGGAGCGGAGTTTGCATCCTCCCGCAGGTGTAGGGCCTGCGGGAGGTCTTTCCCCATGCCGGTAAGAGACAAACAGAGGAGACTGGTTCAATGAAAATAGCGGTCACCGCGACGGAACCCAACCTTGATGCGCAGATTGACCCGCGCTTCGGCAGGTGTCGGAGTTTCCTGATCGTAGAGTTGGATGACATGAGCTTCGAAGCGGTCGAGAACCCAAACATCGCTGTGGGCGGCGGCGCAGGGATTCAATCGGCCAAGTTGGTCGCCGACAAGGGGGCAAAGGTCGTTCTCACCGGCAACTGCGGCCCCAATGCCTTTTCCGCCCTTGAGGCGGCGGGTATTGAGGTCGTCGTCGGGATGACAGGCGCCGTGAAGGAGGCCATCGAAGCCTACAAGGGCGGTTCCGCCAAACCCACCGACGGGGCCAATGTCCAGAGCAAGTTCGGAATGGGCGATCAAAAAACGTAGTCAAGGGCCACAAGCTGAGGAAATAAACGCCATGATAGTCGCCATAACAGCAACCGAACCGAGCCTTGACGCAGAGATTGACCCACGATTCGGGCGATGTCAGTGTTTCTTAATTGTCGAGCTCGATGACATGAGCTTTGAAGCCATCGAGAACCCAAACATTGCCGTTGGCGGCGGCGCGGGAATCCAATCGGCCAAGTTGGTCGCCGACAAGGGAGCGAAGGTCGTTCTCACCGGTAACTGCGGGCCGAATGCCTTTTCCACCCTCGAGGCAGCGGGGGTGCAGGTGGTTGTCGGAATGGGGGGCAGTGTGAGAGAGGCCATCGAGGCCTACAAGAGCGGAGCTGTGTCATCCGCAGGGGGGGCGAGTGTGCAGGCCAAGTTTGGCATGGGTGGTGGAGCGCCGCAGCCCGGAGCCGGCATGGGCCGTGGCATGGGCATGGGTCGTGGCATGGGGCGAGGCATGGGGATGGGGCGCGGTATGGGCGCCGGCCCGATGCCCCAGCAAGCGTCCATGACCAGAGAGGATGAACTCCAGATGCTGAAGGGCCAGGCCCGGCAGATTCAAGACCAATTGAAGCAGATCACGGACCGGATCGGCGAGCTGGAGCGACAATAGGACCGGCGCGGGGATGGTTTGCATTTGAAATATGGCGGTTAGAAGGGCGCCGGCGGCGTGACCTGTGTCCATAAGCAGAGTGCGTTATCATAGGCGATGGAAGAAACAGGAACCTTAGTGAAACAGACCCCTCCGCAGGGAGGCGTCCTCATCCGGCAGCTTCACGGGATTCAAAGCCGGTTGAACTATCTGCCGAGGGAAGAGCTTGAGCGGGTGTCGGAGCAACTTGACATTCCGTTGAGCCAGGTGTACAGCGTGGCGACGTTTTTCACGTCCTTTTCACTCACGCCGGTAGGGAAGCACGTCGTCAACGTATGCGTGGGAACCACCTGTCATGTGAAGGGCGCGAGTGGAATCGTAGAGTATATGGAGAGGCGGCTCGAGATTCCTCTGGACGGTATCAGCGACGACGGCTTGTTTACCCTCCGAACGCTCCGATGTCTCGGGTGCTGCAGCCTCGCCCCGGTGATGAAAATCGGCGACAAGGTGTACGGACACCTCACCCGCGCCAAAGCGGAAAAAATTATCCAACGCATAAGGAAGGCGCCGTCTTGAAGGAGAGGAGTATTGAGGACATTCAAGGGGCAAAAATGCGGGGAATGGACTCCCTTTACCCCCCCTATCCGAAGGTGTCTGTGGCCGTGGCGTCGTGTGGGATAGCGGCGGGGGCAGAGGATGTCCTGTCGGTTCTCACGAAAAGATTTGAAGGCACGGACGTCAAGGTGGGAAAGGTGGGGTGTATAGGGATCTGCCAGAGAGAGCCCCTCGCTCATGTCCAAATCCCCGGGTGCCCCCGGCTGATATTTGCGGACCTCGATGAAGACAGCGCCGGCGTGCTGGCCGACGCGCTCATCGAGGGAAACGTTCCCTCTGGCTTGGCATTGTGCAAGCTGCCCGAACACAGAAAGAACGGGGCGAGTCGCATTGCCGGGAACGGGGCGATTTCCCGCATTCCCGATTGGCGGGAGCTGGACTTCTTCAAGAAGCAAACGCCCGTCGTCATGCGCAATTGCGGGATCGTTGACCCGGAGAATATCGAGGAATATATTGCATGTGGGGGGTATTTTTCGCTGCACAAATGCCTGAAGGAGATGACGCCGGACTCGGTCATAGAAACGGTGGTCAATTCCGGCCTTCGGGGGAGAGGCGGCGCCGGTTTTGTCACGGGGCGCAAATGGGGTTTCGCGCGCGCTTCACAGGGAGAGAGGAAATACGTCGTTTGCAACGCAGACGAGGGGGATCCGGGCGCCTACATGGACCGAAATGTCCTTGAGAGCGACCCGCACTCTGTGATCGAGGGGATGATTATCGGCGGGTACGCCATAGGAGCATGTCAGGGCATTTTCTACGTGCGGCATGAGTATCCACTTGCCGTCAAACGGATCGAGCGAGCGTTGAACCAGGCGAGGAAATACGGCCTGCTCGGAAAAGACATATTTGGATCTGCGTTCCGCTTCGACATCACCATCGTCATGGGCGCAGGCGCCTTCGTATGCGGCGAGGAAACGGCCCTTATCGCCTCCATTGAAGACCGCATCGGCGAACCGAGGCCCAGGCCGCCGTTCCCCACGGACAACGGAGTGCGGGGTTGCCCCACGTGCATAAACAATGTGGAAACCTGGGCGAACATTCCGCGGATCATCGAAAAGGGCAGTGACTGGTTCGCGAAAATGGGCACCGAAGAAAGCAAGGGAACCAAAGTTTTCTCGCTTGTCGGGGACATAAACACAACAGGGCTGATCGAGGTCGAGATGGGAACGACTCTCGGTGAAATCGTGTATGACATCGGCGGCGGCCCCCCGCCAGGGACCCAGATCAAAGCGGTGCAGACCGGCGGGCCCTCGGGAGGAGCGATCACAAAGGATCATTTTGACGCGCCGGTGGATTACGGAACCCTCACCCGGCTGGGTTCAATTATGGGGTCCGGGGGCATCGTCGTGTTGGGCGACACGACCTGCATGGTCGACTTGGTAAAATATTTCCTTGAGTTTATCCAGGACGAATCGTGCGGCAAATGTGTCCCGTGCCGGGAGGGCATTCCGAGGATGCTCGAGATTGTGACGGCCATTACAGAAGGAAAAGGGAAGGAAGAGGACCTCGGAACCCTTAAAGATCTGGCGAACATGGTCAAGAACTCTTCTCTTTGCGGACTGGGCCAGACGGCTCCGAATCTCACGTTGTGCAGCCTTCGCAATTGCCGCGAGGAGTATGAAGTGCACATCCGCAGACACCAGTGCCCCGCCGGCGTGTGCAGGGCGCTCATTCGACTGCACATCGACGAGGAAAAGTGCGCGGGCTGCGGGCGGTGTGCAAAGGTTTGTCCTGCCCAGGCGATATCGGGGGAAAAGAAACAGCCGCACACGATTGACCAGGCCCTTTGCATCCAATGCGGCGCGTGTTTCGAGGAATGCAAGTTCGGCGCGGTGGTGAAGGAGTAGCGCAGATGGTAAGCCTGAAGATCGACGGCCGGGAAACGCAAGCCGAACCGGGGACAACCGTGCTTGAAGCCGCTCGATCCCTGGGCATATCCATCCCAACGCTCTGCCACCACGAGGGCCTTCCGCCCTACGGCGCCTGCCGGATCTGCGTGGTGGAGGTCTCGGCCGGGGGCCGGATCCGGATTGAAAGCTCCTGCACTCGTCCCGTCGAAGAGGGCATTGAAGTCTGGACAGACACCGAAAAGATTCGCGGGTACAGAACGCTGATCGCTGAATTGCTCCTGGCGCGGTGTCCGGACTCGGAGCGGGTGCAAGAGGTGGCGCGGGACGTGGGTGTGACGGAAACTCGGTTCGAGAAGAAGGAAGAGGAGTGCATCCTGTGCGGGCTTTGCGTCCGGGCGTGCCAGGACGCGATGGGAACCAGCGCCATCAGCTTTGTGAACAGAGGTTATGCCAGGAAGGTGGACACGCCCTTCTCGATCAATTCCGAGACGTGCGCGGGGTGCGGCGCATGTGCGAAGGTCTGCCCGACCGGGGCGATTCAAATCGAAGATGTGAACGGCAAGAGAATTATCCGTTATTTTCACACGGAGCTTGAACTCGAACAATGCCCGGAATGCGGCGCCCGTTTTGTTTCCAAAAAATTCCAGGAAAAAACCGACGCCGATCAAAAGGCATCGGAAGAACTCCGGCATCTGTGCCCAGACTGCCGCCGAAAACGCGCGAGCCGATCGCTGCGCGAACATATGGTATACTGATCGGTATGGATGACCATTACAATTTCCAGAAGCAAATCGCGCAGCGCATAGGCCAGGAACGCCTTGCGCGGCGGGTCCTTGGTGTTTCTGAAAACGCCGACACGGCCAAGATTCAAAAGGCATTCCGGGGGCTTGCCATGAAATATCACCCGGACAGGAACCCGGGGAACGAGAAAGCCCTGCAGAGATTGAAGCGGGTCATCAACGCTTATGAATTTCTGAAAGGAAATGAAGACCTCGTTGTGTTGCCCGATGAAGGGGATGCGTTCAAACGGCGAATCGGCAATTACCACAACACCGAATGGGGATCTTTCTGCCATTGGAAAGAAACCTTCATGGACGACTTGGTCGGCAACGGTCGTGATGAGGAACAATAGGGGCAGAGGATATAGAGATGAACGACAATCCGTTTAATTTCTTCGCAAGGCGATACGATCAGTGGTTCGAGTCCCCTAAAGGACGGCGGATATTCGAGATAGAAACAGCCTGCTTGGGAGAACTGATAGGCGAGGCCAAAGGCCGCTGGCTGGAGGTGGGCGTAGGAACAGGCCGCTTTGCCGAGGCATTGTGTGTTCGGGAGGGTGTCGATCTCTCTCGCGCTGCGCTGGAGATCGCGGCGCGACGCGGCATCCGGGCGCGAGTGGCTGCAGGGGAAGGTTTGCCCTATCCGGATAATTGCTTTGACGGTGTGCTCATGGTAACGGTGATTTGCTTCTTTGTAGATCCGGCGAAGGTTCTGAAGGAAAGTCGGCGTGTTCTGAGAGCGGATGGGCGCTTGATAATTGGTCTCGTGCCCGGCGATAGTCCGTGGGGACAGGCCCACGCCCAAAAGGGACGCGAAGGGCATCGATTCTATTCCGTCGCACGGTTTCGCACGTGCGATGAGGCGCTTCGCCTTGCGGCGGATGCGGGCTTCACTTTCGACAAAGCACGAAGTTGCCTTTTCTCTCCGCCCGGCGTGCCTGCGGACTCGTCACAACGTGAGGGAATCGTCGCGAAGGCAGGTTTCGTGGCATGCCGTTTTAGTAAGACAGCGCAATGCGACAAAGAGAATCCCCGTCGGATTGTTGTTGATAGCGCCGTTGCATAGAAATTACTTGAGCAGAGTGGGGGGAGGTCCGTTAACTCGGTCCCGAAAGGAGGAAGCGGTGAAACAGATCTACTTTGTGCCGAATCGCTGCTTAGGCTGCGAGGAGTGCGTTGTGGCCTGTGAAAAGGCAAAGGGCGCCGACCCACGGGCGTTCGTCGAGATCGTGGACGGCTATTTTCCGATCCCGATGCGCTGCAACCATTGCGAGGACGCTCCGTGCAAGGCCGCCTGCCCGACGGAAGCCATCCATCGCGAAGAAACGGGTGCGGTGGTCATTGACGAAGAGAAATGCATCGGCTGCGGGACCTGCGTGGCCGTCTGCCCCTTCGGTGTGCCCTACATCAGCGAAGCAACCGGCAAGGCCGTGAAGTGCGATATGTGTACCGAAAGGGTCGCCGCCGGCGAGGAGCCGGTCTGCGTCGCCGCCTGTCCCAAGAATGCACTCATCTTCGTCGAGCGTGAGGAGCCGATGCAGGAACGGCGGCAGCGGATGGCAAAACACATGAAGCTCGCCGTGTCACACGAGGGCAGCCTCATGGGTCGTCAAGGCTAAGCGGAGCAATACAAGGAGAGAACCATGGGTGTCATCACAAGACTCCACCCGATAGAAGAAATCATCGAGGAACTGGACCCCAAAGAGCCGCTCGCGGTGATCAGTTGCAACAACTGTGTGAAGGCGTCGGGCGCCGGCGGCGAAGGGGTGTGGGAATCTTTTTGCGATGAGCTGAAGAAGCGCGGTTTTCGCGTTGAGGACCGCGTGCTCATCACCAACCCGTGTTCCAGGGGATATCTCGAGGACTTGACGCTTTCTCCTGTGGTGAAAACCGTCATCATGTTTGCGTGTGAAGGGGCGCTGAATGGGTTCAAGACTCTGTTTCCGGACATCAAACTCATTGCGGCTATCGACACCATGGGTCTATTCATCAGCAGCAAGGCCGATGGCGTGGTGAAACTGATGCTGCCGTTCCCAGGGTATGAGGACCTCAAGGGAAAAGAGTTCAAATTGGGTGACAGCCGCTCTCCCCAGGAGGGCGAAAAGCTTGTGATCTGTCATGCGGGAGGCTGAGCTATGATTATTTCCGTAAAACTGTTCGATTACGACAAACTGAAAGAACAACTGAAACCCGGCGACAAAATCATTGTGCTGAGCTGCAACAACTGTGCAAAGAAGTGCAAAGGGCTCGGCGGCCGTGCGGGACTCAAAGGCCTCAGCGACAAATTGGAAGCGGATGGATACAACGTCACCCTTCGCGAACTGTGTGGGATCGCGTGCTCTGTGGATATGGTCGCCAAGCGGGGCAAGGAGGAGTGCACGAAGAAGTTTTTCGAGGAAGCCGACGTGATCATCCCTCTGGCTTGCGAAGACGGCGAGGATGCGTGCGCCCTCGCCTTTCCTCACGCCAGGGTGCTGAAGGTGACAAAAACCCTCGGCATTGGCTGGGGCTCGCCGAAGGAAGGGGTGCGGCTCACGACGCCCCTTGCCGGGGTTGATTTGAGCATAGACGATCCCCAAGGGATCACCATTGACGAAGCGGCGGAAAAACTCGGCCTCTTTGCTGGGGGCTTTTGAGTCGTGCCCAGGGGCGCCACGCCCAAGCGAAACATGAGTGTGTGTCTCAGAAACAGGAACGGCATAGCGAAAAGGTGGAACGCTTTTTTTTGAACCTGAAAGAAAGGAGAAGAGAAAATGCCACGAGGTGATGGAACAGGCCCGCCGGGAGGCGGAGGTCCAGGTACGGGAGGCGGAAGAGGCATGGGCGGCGGAGGCGGCCGTGGAAGAATGGGCGGAAAGGGCCTGGGGCCGGGAGGCAACTGCGTCTGCCCGAAGTGCGGAAAGACGGCGCCCCACCAGCAGGGCGTTCCGTGTTTCAATCAGAAGTGCCCAAGCTGCGGCTCCTCCATGACGAGGCAGCAATAAGATAATGGCAGACCGAGACCTGCCCCCTTCGTTGAAGGGCGCGGTGGAATTTCATGGGCATTTATGCCCCGGCCTGCTTATCGGCTATCGCGCCGGGGCTGTTGCGCTGGAGCGTCTCGGGGTAACGCGGGCGGAGGACGAAGAATTGGTGGCCATTGTCGAGAACGATTCGTGCTCGGTCGATGGCATTCAGTTCCTGACGGGGTGCACCTTTGGCAAGGGCAACCTGTTTTTTCGCGATCACGGAAAGCAGGTCTTCACCGTGGCCCGCAGGCCGAGCGGAGAGGGCGTTCGTCTTGCCCTGCGTCCGGGCGTGATGGAGGGCAAAGACCGCGAATCGCTGATCGACGACTTTCTCCAGAAGAAAGACGAAGAACTCTTTGACATAGAAATGTCAACGGTCAACCTGCCCAAGGAGGCCGAGATTCACGGGTCGGTCATTTGCGACGATTGCGGCGAGCCCACCATGAAGACAAGGACGAAGAAATTTGGCGACAAGATGCTGTGCATCCCTTGCGCCAAAAAGAGAAAGCAGAACGAATGATTATTACTGTTGCAAGCGGGAAAGGGGGCACGGGGAAGACCACGGTGGCCACGAACCTCGCGGTGGCGCTTCACGCCGAAGGGAAGGACGTGCAGTATGTGGACTGCGATGTCGAGGCCCCGAACGGGCACATCTTCATGAAGCCGGAGATCACGGAGCGAGTGGCCGTCAAACTGGAATCGCCCCGGGTGGATGCGGAGAAGTGCACCGGCTGCGGCCAGTGCGGTGAGGTGTGCCAGTTCAGCGCCATTGTGTGTATCAACAAGAAGGTGCTGACCTTTCTCGAACTGTGCCATGCCTGCGGCGCGTGCGGCCTGATCTGCCCTGAGAAAGCGATTACGGAGGCGCTCCGCGATATTGGCGTGGTCGAGATCGGCGATTCCAACGGGGTGGATTTCATCCACGGCAAGCTCAACATCGGAGAGCCGATCGCACCGAAGATAATCTCTGAGATCAAGAAGCGAATTGACCCGCGGAAAATTGTCGTCATGGATTCCCCGCCGGGCAGCTCCTGTCCGGCCATTGAGGCCATGAAGGATTCGGATTCGGTACTCCTCGTCGCCGAGCCGACGCCCTTCGGCCTGAACGATCTCGAGATCACTTATGAAGTGGTGAAGGAGCTGGATACCCCGTGCTTCCTCGCCATCAACAAGGCCGACATCGGAGACGACCGCGTGAGGAAATTTGCCGAATCCAAGGAACTTCCCATTGTCTTGGAGGTCCCCCATGACCGCCGAATCGCGGAGTGCTATTCCGGCGGGGGATTGATCGTGGATGCGTTGCCGGACTATCGGGAGAGGTTCCTGGAGGCGTTCGAGAAAATCGGCCTGACGGGAAAAGGCCAAGAAGGAGTAGAGAGTTGCCAAAAGAAGTCGTCATAATCAGCGGCAAGGGCGGAACAGGGAAAACGAGCGTGGTCGCCGCCTTCGCGTCGCTGGCCGTAAACAAGGTCATGACCGATTGCGATGTCGATGCGGCCGATCTGCATTTGATCCTCCAGCCCAAGGTCCTCCACCGCGAGAAATTCACTGGCGGGAAGAAGGCGCGGATTCAAGCCAATCTCTGCACGGCGTGTGGCACGTGCGAAGATCTCTGCCGGTTCGATGCGGTACGCATGGACGGTCCGGCGAACGAGGGAGTGGGGAAAACTTATATCATTGACCCGATCTCCTGCGAGGGGTGCGGGGTATGCGTCCGCTACTGTCCGACGGAGGCGATTCTATTTGAGGAATCCCTCGACGGCGAATGGTTCATCTCGGATACGCGCGTGGGGCCGATGGTTCACGCGAAGCTGGGCATCGCCCAGGGCAACTCGGGCAAGCTGGTGAGTATCGTCCGGGACAAGGCGAAAGAAATGGCCAAAGAGGAAGGGCACGACTTGATCATTTCCGACGGCTCTCCGGGGATCGGGTGTCCGGTCATCGCCTCGCTCGCGGGAGCGGACCTGGCCCTTGCCGTCACGGAGCCGACGCTCTCGGGCCTGCACGACTGCCAGCGCGTGGCCGAGCTTGCCCGGCATTTTGGTATCCCCGTTGCCGTCGTTATCAATAAGTATGATTTGAATGAAGATGTGGCGCGGGACATCGAGCGGTGGGCCAAGGATTTCGGCGCGGAGGTGCTGGGGCGGATCCCATACGACCCGGTCGTTACCAAGGCCCAACTCGCCGGGAAGAGCGTCATCGAGTACGGGGACGGGGAGGTCGCGAAGGAGCTTATTTCTGTTTGGGGACGTGTGCGAGATGCGCTCCGTTGAGCGTTAGAAAGCGAATGGAGATATGGCGGAAGCAAAGGCAACGTCTTGCAGCACATGCAAGGAAACCCGTTGCAGCGCAAAGGAGCAACGGCCGAATGAAACACCGGAGATGTATGCCGACCGGATGGCGATCGAGCAACGTCTCTGCCGGATCGATCACAAGATCATTGTTCTCTCCGGCAAAGGCGGCGTGGGAAAGAGCACCATGGCGGCGAACATGGCTCTTTGGCTGTCTCTCTCGGACAAGGAAACAGGGCTCCTGGATATTGATTTTCACGGTCCCAGCATCCCCCGGCTGTTGAATCTGGAGGGCGCCTCTATTGATGTTCGGAACAAGACAATGATCCCGCCGGAGACAGATAGCGGCCTGAAAGTCATGTCGCTGGGGTTCATGCTGCGAGGACGGGATGACGCCGTGATCTGGCGCGGGCCGATGAAGATAGGGGCTATGAAACAACTTCTCAGGGATACCGAATGGGGCGATCTGGACTATCTGGTCGTGGATTGCCCCCCGGGGACGGGGGACGAGCCGCTGTCGATTTGCCAGTGGATCGAGAATCCCGACGGTGCAGTGGTTGTGACCACCCCGCAGGAGCTTGCCCTGCTCGATGTCCGGAAATCCATCAACTTCTGCCGGACGCTCGATCTTCCGGTCCTCGGTGTCGTGGAAAACATGAGCGGTTTCGCGTGCCCCCAATGCGGAGAGATCGTTGATATTTTCAAGAAGGGAGGCGGCGAACAGATGGCCAGAGAAATGAGCGTTCCCTTCCTCGGCCGCGTGCCGATTGACCCGGAGATTGTGCGATCCGGCGATGCGGGGGAATTAGCCGTTGGCCAGAAGGCCGGGTCCGGGACTCAACAGGCCTTTGACTCCATAGGAAAGGCAATCCTTGAACAGATCACAGGTTCGCAGAATAGGAGCAAATGAATGAAAGTGGCAATCCCCGTGCTGGACGGAAGGCTTTGTCTGCACTTTGGCCAGGCGAGACGCTTCGCCCTTGTGGAGGCCGACCCCGAGAAGAAAGAAGTGCAAGGCGTGGAAGTCCTTGACGCGCCGGAGCACCAGCCGGGCGTGCTGCCGGAGTGGCTGGCGTCTTTGGGGGCGGAGTTGATTATCGTCGGGGGCATGGGCGGCCGGGCGCAGGAGCTTTTTGCCGGCTACGGTATCGAGTGCATCATTGGCGCCCCGGAAGAGGCCCCGCAAAAGATTGTGCAAGACTATCTTGATGGCGTCCTTAAAACGGGCGGAAACGTCTGTGACCATTGACGCCATGGAAAAGCAAACGGACACAGACATCTTCGAACAACTCAGGACCAAGGTCTCGGATCTGGTCGAGAAGTACGGCCTGAATGGCGACGCCATTGGCGTGTGGGCGCGGCCCCTTTCGCCCCATGAGGTCATCGGGAACCCGGAGGAGGACGATTTCCCCTTGGTCAAAGGCCGCGAGCGGATGATGGACGCCGTTTTCCGGGGGGCGCACGGCCAGGCCTTCACGGATATGTTTGGCGACTGGCAGGGAAGCGTGCGCGACCTCATCGAAATGGACCTTGTCAATAACTTCCGACGCGCCGTTTTCGTTGCCTCCCTCAATGCGATAATGCGGGGCCTGGGCCTGGCCGAGAAAACGGTTCATTGCAAGGACGGCGATCCCAGGATGTGCGGATTGAAGTGCCTGGAGGAGTTTCTGTCGAATCGCGATCCGGCCACGGTAACGATGATCGGTTATCACCCGAGAATATTCGAGCAGCTCCGAAAGAAGTTCATGGTTTATGTGGTTGATCTGGACCCCGAAAACGTCGGCAGCATAGTCGGGGGGACAAAGATCAGCGGGATTGAACAGACCGACAAGTGCGTGGCGAAGGCGGACATCCTCCTCGTCACGGGAACGACCTTGGTGAATGGCACGATCGGGAAGTTTTTGCATATCGACAAACCCACATTGTTTTACGGCGTGACCATCGCCGGGGCGGCAGAACTGCTCGGCTTGGAACGATTTTGCCCTTTGGCAATGTAGGTGGTCGATAATCCGGGAGAAACGCAATGCCTTTGTTTGAATATCGTTGCAAGCAGTGTGGCGAAGTGTCGGAGATATTGGTGAAGACCAACTCCAGGGAGAAGCCTGTCTGCCAGAAGTGCGGAAGCGCAGAGGTCGAGAAGCTGCTCTCCTCTCCTGCGGTTCATGTCAAGGGAGGGTCGACCACTGCGCCGGCGTGCGGCCGAGAGGTCCGATGCTGCGGCAGGGGACAACCCTGTGATGCGCCGTCCTGCGGAAAAGATTGAGCTACCGGCGAATGCTTTATACACAAACGTTACTCGATCATTTTATGCACCCTCGGAACGTGGGAGAAATTCCCGACGCTGACGGGGTCGGTGAATTGCGCAATCCCACGTGCGGCGATTTTCTCAAGATATGGATTCAGGTCGAGAACGAACACATCGCGGACATAAAATTCAAATGCAAGGGTTGTCCCGCCTCCATCGCCACGGCAAGCGTGCTAACCGAAATGGCGAAGGGGAAACCGATTGACGAGGCGGCGGAAATCACGGATGATATGGTAACCAGCGAGATTGGGGGGCTTCCGCCCGAAAAGATGCATTGCTCGAATCTGGGCCCGGAAGTCCTTTATGCGGCGATCATGAATTACGTCCTGCGAACACCCATGAAAAAAACCACAGGCAGTGCGGAGGAGTAGGCCTTGTCCCCTTGCGGAATAGGAGGGATCTATGACTAAGAAGTTTTTCTTGGCCGTGATGGCGCTGGCCCTTATGGGCGCGATCACGATGGGGCAGGAAAAGAAGTTCGAGAGCATCAAAGACTGCATGATGTGCCTGAAGATGAATCGCGGCAAGGCGATGAAGGCCATGGACGCAGGCGACATGGAAAAGGTTGCCGCCGCTGCCGGGATGATGAAGAAGGCCACCATGTGCATGAACAAGAACTTTTGCATGGGAAAGGATTTTGCCGCGTGTGGCAAATCGTTCTGTGAGGCCGTCGAGAAGATGGAAAAAGCGGCCAGGGACGGCGATATGGCCGCCGCCAAAGCCGCCATGATGACGGCGAAAAAGGGCTGTATGGACTGCCACAAAAAATGTAAGAAATAGGCCCATATCCTCCGCGCTGTTGTGGTTTCGTTTGTAACGGTTTCTTCTCTCCGAAGGCTTCCTCATAATAGAAAGCCGTGCGATGCGTTTGACTCAAGCCCCCCCAATACCTTGTGGCCAGGGCGGAGCAGCTCATGGATGGTTCGAGGTGAGGTCGCAACGGCAAGCCCCCCAAATGGTTGCGCCCGCCAGTCGGCAGCCGCGCCGGCTCAGAAGGATGCGCCCATGGGCCCGCCATCGGGACGCAGATTCCTGACGGGGCTGTCGGGGGCGAGGCGGTAGTCGCCGTTCTTCGGATCGACGAGTTTCGGGTCGCCGAAGAAGGAGTGCCGGTCAAGCCCGGTCTTCTTGCGGTAGCCCTCCACATCGTCACCCTTGATGTGCTCGCGGAAGAAGTAACACAGCTCTCCCACGGGCACGTACCAGGCGTTGTAGTCCATGTCCGGGAGCGGCTTCCATCCCGCGCTGTAGCGACTGCCCCATTCGGTGGAGTTGTAGAAGATGTTGTATTTGATCTCGATGCCCTCGCTATCGGCGCGGTTGGAGTAGAACATGAGGTGGCTGCCGTTGGGGTTGGGCCGCTGGGCATGCGACCAGACGACGCCGGCGTCCACGCAGGTGTTGTTGATGAAGCGGATGTTGCGTGTGCGCGCCGTCTCCGGGTTGTTCCAATACTCGAAGGAATACTCGCAGTTCGAGATGATGTTGTTGCGGTAGGTGATGTTCTCCTGGATGGACTTCGGCCCGCGCCCCTGGTTGGTGAGCGCCGCGTCGTAGACCTCCCAGATGCGGCACCTCTCCACGAGATTGTCCCGGCACGCCCCCCAGAACTCGATGGCGTTGCCGAAGCGGACGGGCCTGCCGCCCGCTGTCGTGAACTGATGCCCGCCGCCGATGTAGGAAAGATCGCAGTTGCGAATAATCAGCCGCGCGGTGCTCCCGCCGCCGAAGCCGTGCGCCGCGCCGTACTTGAGCGCAAGCCCGTCATACACGATGTCGTGCTTTCCGCCCTGGTCGATGATGTGCCGCCGCAGGGCCAGCTCGATGCTGGAGTGCGCCTCGGCGGGGTTCTTTTCGGAGCACACAAACACGCGCATGTCCTTGCCGTCGTAGAAGTAGTCGTAGGGGCGCTTCACGTCCTCGATCTTCCAGCGCTTCCACCCGCACGCCTTGCCGTGGTCGAAGATGATGTTGCCCACATCGACGTCAAGCAAACGCTGCTCCGAACACTCCGACGCCGCAAGCTCCAGAGGCTGGAACTCGAAGACGGCGTTTGGGGGCAGGACCCCTCCGAGAGAGATGTGCAGACGGGCCATTTCGCCCATCGAGTGGATGCGCAGCCGGACCCCGTAGTCCTTCCATTCGGTCCCGATCTCCGGGCCAGCGGGACCGGCCGAGGCATAGGTGGTCCAGGGTCTGCCAGAGCGCAGGACGCGTATGGGACCGATGCGAAACGGCTTGGTGCAGCGGGCGCGGAAGCGAAGGAGCATGAACCCGAAGTCGCCCACCTTGCCCCAGTCGATCTCCGGACCCCAAGCCTGAATGTAGTTGCCGCGGGACCCGGACGCCTGGCACTCGACGACAAGCGCGCGGCCCGCTTCGCTTTCCTGCATGCGTGTCGATATCTTCGCGTCCTTCTCCCGGTGGCAGCCCCAGTCGGTTCGACGCAGGTCCATGATGATGTGCTTCGGCGTCCAGGTGGGCTTGGCCGTGGCCCAGACATTCTCGCCGGTCCTCGTCCAGTCCGAGGGCTTACTCCTGGCGACCGATCCCAGCAGGAGCGGCTTCTCGCCCTCGCCGTAGCTGGTGTAGGTCACCGGCTTGCCTTCTTCGCCGCTCTGAGGGAGAAGTGTGCCGCGCCAGACGCCGCCGCGTTTGAACCGCACCGTGTCGCCCGGCCGGAGATCCGCATGGTTCGCGCGTTCCAGCGAGGCCCAGGCGAGCGCAGGCGAATCGCCTTTGTTCGCATCGTCACCCGCCATGGAATCCACGTAGAATGCCCGCCCCGCCCCCAGCCCATTGCCGCACGTCGCCATCTGAACCATGACCGCACTCCCGATCGCCATGATGAGCTTCCACACACGGATCATTCCTTTCGCCCCTTCGAACCGGAGGACCCCAGGCCGAACTTCTTGATGCGTGAGCGAATCTGATCGCGGGTGATGCCGAGGAGCCGGGCGGCGGCGCTCTGGTTGCCATCGGCCTGATCGAGGGCCTGGCGGACCAGCTCGGCCTCCACCTTGTCCAGCTCGATCCCACTCGGCGGGAGGTGGATCGCGCCCTCGCCCGTAGGGCTTTCTACGGCCTTCTCGCGCGGCCGGTCGGGGAACAAGACGTCCGTGTCAAGCATTTCCTTCGAGGCCAGGAGGGTGGCGCGCTCGATCATGTTCCGTAACTCGCGCACGTTGCCGGGCCAGTGGTAGCGCATCATCTGGTTCATGGCCTCATCGGTCAGCCCCTTGACGCGTTTATTGAACTCGCGGTTGAACTGGTCGATGAAGGCCTGAACCAGGAGGGGCACGTCCTCAATGCGCTGGCGGAGGGGCGGCAGCGTGATGGGGACGATCTTCAGGCGGTAGTAGAGGTCGGGCCGGAATCGCCCCTCCTCCACGGCCTTCTCCAGTATCTGGTTCGTGGCGGCGATGATCCGCACGTCCACCCGGATGTCCATGTCGCCGCCGACGCGACGGAGCGTTTTCTCCTCGATGAACCGGAGCAGCTTGGCCTGGAGCGGCTGGGAGAGGTCGCCGATCTCATCGAGAAAGATGGTCCCCCCGTCGGCCAGCTCGAACTGGCCTCGGCGCTCGGACTTCGCGTCGGTGAATGCGCCCTTCTCGTGCCCGAAGAGCTCGGTCTCCAACAGGTTTTCCGGCAGGGCGGTGCAGGTGACCGTGAGGAAGGGCTTGTTGGCCCGGCGGCTCTGGGAATGGATCGCACGGGCGGCGAGGCCCTTGCCGGTGCCGCTTTCGCCCTGGAGGAGCACGGTGGTCGCCTCGCTCTTGGCCACCTTTTCGATGGTGGCGAAGACGTCAAGCATCTTCGGGCTCTTGCCGATGATGTCCCGCACGCCATACTGCTCCCCCAGTTTGGCGCGGAGCTCGGCCACCTCGCGGCGGAGCCCGGTGGTTTCCAGGGCCTTGCTGATGATGAAAACGAGCTCGTCGAGGTCGAACGGTTTCGTCAGGTAGTCGTACGCCCCGGCCTTGATGGCCTCGACGGCGCTCTGGACGGTGCTGTAAGCGGTCATGACGATGACCAGGAGATTGGGGTCCTTGCCGAGCACGTCGCGGAGGATCTGGCTGCCGTCGGTATCGGGCAGGCGATAGTCCATGAGCACCAGATCGACGTCCCCGCCGCCGAGGATGTCGTTGGCGGCGGCGCCGGTGGGGGCCTCCGACACGCGGTAGCCCTCCTGGGTCAGGCGCTGGACCACGGACCAGCGCAAGAGCTTTTCATCTTCCACGACGAGGATGCTTTCGTTACTCATTCGTCCTCCTCGTGCGCCGACGCTTCGGCAGGTAGATTGTGAAGGTGGTCCCCTTGCCGACCTCGCTGTCCGCCTCGATCCTGCCGCGATGGGCCTCAATGATTCGCTTCGAGACGGAAAGTCCCACGCCGCTCCCGCCGGGCTTGGTCGTGAAGAACGGTGTGAATGCGGACGCCATCACATCGGCAGGCATACCGACGCCGGTGTCGGTGAAGGCGATGACCACATCCTCTTTGTTTTCGCTCACCTTGACGGTCACGCGGCCTCCCCGGGGCATGGCCTGGGCGGCGTTCATCATGGTATTGATAAACACCTGGGAGACCTGCTTGGTGTCGAGCGGGATATGGCAGACCTCCGGCGGGAAGTCGCGGACGATCTCGATCTCCTTCATCACCGGGTCGCGCTTGACGATGGAGATCACCTCGGAAAGGATGAAGCAGACGTTCGCATCCTCGAGCTGCGGCGCCGTGGGGCGGGCGAGGGTGAGGAGATCGCGAACGGAGCTGTCCAGCTTCTTCACCTGGGCCAGGATCTCGGCCATGACATCGCAGCGGGGATCGTCGCGGTCCATGCTGTTTCGGATCACCTGGATCGCCCCGCTGATGCCGGCGAGATCGTTCTTGATCTCATGGGCCAGGGCCGCGGCCATCTCGCCCATGGAGGCCAGGTTCTCGGCAAAGAGCAGGTCTTCGTGAAGGCGCTCCACGTTCGAGACGTCGCGGATGACCAACATGCTGCCGATGCTCGTGCCGTCGAGCTCGGTGATGGGGGTCATGGTCGTCTCGACGAGGACGCGCCGGCCGTCCTTGGTCAGGCGCCGGGTGCGGTAGTTGCGAACGAAACCGTCGCGGAAGAGGCGCTGGGTCAACTCGACCAGTTCGCCGTCGCCTTCGACGTCAGGCGGCACGAGGATGTTGATCGGTTGCCCGACCATCTCCTGGGCCCTGTAGCCGAACAGCACCTCGGCCCCGCGGTTCCAAAACGCGACCTTCTCGTCGGCATCGACGGCGATGATCGCGTCGGGTGACTCCATGAGCGCGGTCAGTAGTTTCTGTTCGTCCATTTTGCCGATGGCTCGGGATCTGGACCTGTGGAAAAACACCCACTTTCCGCTTGTGGGACACATTATAGCACCCTTGGGGGGCGATGCAAGCGAATTCCCGCTAACGCATAGACCGTGACTTACAGGCGGTGTGGACGGGAACCATCGCGCCCATCCTCTTCTCCTGCTGCCGATCTTGCTTTCTGGGCGAGTATAATAAAGTCGGACCTGCATAACTAACCAAAATTACGTCTATTATGATATGAATATTGACAATACGATCAAAGGCGAAATGGAATCTCCATAGTTGAGAATACCTGATACAATCCTGTCGGCATCTCGCGATCCTTTCGGGGAAGGTTTGCGCATTTTGACGCAGCCTCTTGCGGGATTTCACCCAATCGGATACAATGAGAAAAGGTGGAATGTCCTGTGGGGGCTGGATTCGGCCTCTAAAGGAAGGGGGGAGACCGGATGGCGTCGGGCGGCTGCATGGCACGGGATGTGCACTGCCAAACAACTTGCGTACCCGCTGGCCATTGCGGACACTGGGATTGACGAATGACCGATAGCTCGACACGAACCCAAGCCACAATTGTGCGACGCCGTATCGCCGTGAAGGGAATTGTCCAGGGCGTCGGCTTCCGTCCGACGGTCTACCGCTTGGCTCACGTCCACGGCCTGGCGGGGTGGGTGCTGAACGATTCCGCCGGCGTAAAGATCGAGGTCGAGGGCGACGCCAAGGAGATCGATGGCTTCATTGAGGACCTGAAGACGAACCCGCCGCCCCTATCCCAGATTACAGGACTCTCCGCCGAGGACATCCCGGTCCAGGGCGAGGACGAGTTTGTCATCAAACCCAGTGACGACACTGAGCGAAGGTCGGGCTTGATCTCCCCCGACGTGGCCACGTGCGAGGACTGCCGGCGGGAGATGTTCAACCGCCGTGACCGTCGGTACCGCTATCCCTTCATCAACTGCACGAACTGCGGCCCGCGCTACACCATCATCCGCACCATCCCCTACGACCGCCCCAAGACGACCATGGCACACTTCGAGATGTGCTCCCGCTGCAGTCGGGAGTACCACGACCCGGCGAACCGGCGTTTCCATGCGCAGCCCAATGCCTGCCCCGACTGCGGCCCGAGCCTGACGCTGCTGAACGCAAGCGGGGGCCTGGTGCGGACGAAGGACCCGGTCGGCGAGGCGGCCCTTCTGCTCCACAGCGGCAAGGTCGTCGCCGTCAAGGGCATTGGCGGCTTCCACCTGGCCGCCGACGCCGCGAACGAAGGCGCCGTCCGCCGGCTCCGCGAGCGAAAGCGCCGGGAGGAGAAGCCCTTTGCGGTGATGTCGAGGAGTCCGGACAAGATTCGGGAGTATGCCGTCATCTCCGACGAAGAAGAAGAACTCCTTTCGTCCTGGCAGCGGCCGATTGTGCTTCTTCGCAAAACAAAAAGACACGCCATCGCCCCGTCCGTCGCCCCCCGAAGCAAGTTTTTCGGCGTGATGCTTCCCTATTCCCCCGTGCACCATCTCTTGCTGGCCGAGGACGTTCTGGCCCTGGTTATGACCAGCGGCAACCCCGCGGACGAGCCCATCACCGCCGACAACACGGAGGCGCTCAAGCGGCTTGAAGGAATCGCCGACGCCTTCCTGGTTCACGATCGGGATATCTGCGTCCGCACCGACGACTCCGTCGCCCGCGTCCAGCGCGGGACGCGCCTGCTCATGCGCCGGGCCCGGGGCTACGTGCCGGCGCCCATTGCCCTGAAGGACGGGGGGCCGATCGTCCTCGGCGTGGGGGCGGAGCTGCGCAACACGGTCTGTATCGCCCGCGGCGATGAAGCCTTCCTCAGCCAGCACATCGGCGACGTGAAGAAGTTTCACACGCTCCGGTACCTTGAAAAGATCGTCGAGCACATGAAGAAGATCCTCGAGGTGGAGCCGGAGGCCATCGCCCACGATCTGCACCCGGACTACTTTAGCACCCGGTACGCGCGGGAGCGGGCGGGCGTGAAGCTTATCGGGATCCAGCACCACCACGCCCACATCGCGAGCTGCCTCGCCGAGCATCGGCTCGACAAGGACGTGATCGGCCTGTCCTTCGACGGACTGGGCTACGGCACGGATGGGAGGATATGGGGCGGCGAGTTTCTCGTGGCCGATACGGCGAACTTCCGCCGCATCGGGCACTTCAAGTACGTTCGCATGCCCGGCGGCGACGTCGCCGTGGAGAAACCGCCCCGCATGGCCCTGTCGCTGCTCCTGGACGCCTTTGACGGCGACCTCAAGGCGGCCGGAATCCCCATGCTCGATCAGTTCAAGAAGACCGACCTGAAACTGTTGGTGACGATCCTGCAGGGCGGGATCAACACGCCGAAGACGTCGAGCCTGGGCAGGCTGTTCGACGCCGTCTCGGCCATGCTCGGTGTGTGCAACGAGGCGTCGTACGAAGGGCAGCCGGCCATCGAGCTGGAGGGCATTGCGGATGAGGTCTGCACCGAATCGTACGATTTCATGATCTCCCCGAACGGCAGCGCGCTTCAGGTGGATATGGCGCCGGCGATTCGGCAGATCGTGCGGGACATCCGCGACGGCGTCGACCGCGCGGCCATCGCAGGGAGGTTCCACAACACGATTGTGAACGTTTCGCTGGAGATGTGTCTCCGCATTCGCGAAAAGTACTCGCTCGACACGGTCGCCTTCTCCGGCGGCGTGTTCCAGAACCTGCTGCTCGCGGAGCGACTGGCCAGCGAACTGACGCGGAGCGGCTTCGAGGTGCTCCAGCACCACCACGTCCCCCCGAACGACGGGGGCCTCTCCCTCGGCCAGGCCGTGATCGCGCGAACAAGGATGTAGCAGGCCGGGGACGTCTCAGGCAAAACGGAAAGAGGTACAGCACGCCGTGTGCATCGCCATCCCATCGAAAATCATCCGGATTAACGGGGATACCGCCGAGGTGGATGTGATGGGCAACCGCCGCGAGGCGAACATCGCGCTCCTGGAGGACCCGCAGGTGGGCGACTACGTCCTCATCCACGCCGGCTTTGCCATCTCCAAGTGGTGCGAGGAGGAGGCGCTGGAAAGTCTGAAGCTGTTCAAGGAGCTCGCCAGTGCCATCGAGCAAGAAGACCGATCTTGACTCCGTCATAGACGCCATCCGCCGGACCGCCGGCCGCATCCCGGCCGACCGCGTCAGCCTCATGGAGGTCTGCGGCACGCATACCACCTCCATCTTCCGCCACGGCATCCGCTCGCTGCTGCCCGAGAAGATCCTCCTGATCTCCGGCCCCGGCTGCCCGGTGTGCGTCACGCCTATGGGATACCTCGACACGGCCATCGAGATCGCCCGGCGCGACGACGTCATCATCGCCACCTTCGGCGACATGATCCGTGTGCCGGGAAGTGAGTCCACGTTGGAGAAGGAGAGGGCCGCCGGCGCGAATATCCGTGTGGTCTATTCCCCCACCGATGCCCTGAAGCTGGCCCAGGACAATCCCGATAAGAAGGTCGTTTTCCTGGCCGTCGGGTTCGAGACCACGGCGCCGACGACCGCCATCGTCGTGAAGCAGGCGAGGGACCGGGGCGTCGCGAACTTCCTCATCCTGCCCGCCCACAAACTTATTCCCCCGGCCATGATGGCGCTGGTGTCCGGGGGCGAGGTGCGCATCGACGGGTTCATCTGCCCCGGCCATGTGAGCGTCATCATCGGGGCGAAAGGCTACGAGGAACTGGCGTCGGCGACCCACTGCCCCTGCGTCGTCTCGGGCTTCGAGGCCGCGGATGTCCTCATCACGATCCAGATGATCCTGGCCCAACTAACCGAGGGGCGGAGCGAGGTCGAGATCGAGTACCGCCAGTGCGTGAACCGCGACGGCAGCGCTCCTGCGCAAAAGCTCATGGCGGAGGTGTTCGAGGCATCCGATTCCGCCTGGCGTGGCCTGGGCGAGATACCGGGGAGCGGCCTGGACCTGCGCCCGGACTTCGTGGCGCACGATGCCCTCAAGCACTTCGGCCTGACGATCCCCACCGTCCCCGAGCCGGCGGGGTGCATGTGCGGCGACGTCCTGCGCGGGGCGAAGCTCCCCACCGACTGCCCCCTCTTCCGCGAGGCCTGCACCCCCGCCAGCCCCGTCGGTCCTTGCATGGTCAGCAGCGAGGGATCGTGCCAGGCGTACTACAAATACGCGTAAGGAAACGTAGGGGGCGATTTGCCTGCCAGACGGCATCTTGCCGCTTCCGGAAGAGCCTGGAAGGCTCTTCTACATTAGAAGATGCTCTGGCGATGGTTTACTCTACTCTCTTGCCACAATCTCCCTCATCCCCACCACCGGCTCCGTAAGCCCCGCACCCATCTTGATCGCAGGGCTGTCGGGCTTGAGGCGGAAGTCGCCATTCCGCCAATCGACGAGGAGCGGATCGGCGAACTGGGAATCATGGTCGAAGGAGTGGGCCTTCTTCCAGTCGCCGAGTTTGAAGTACTGCTCCGACTTTCTCCGCCATCCCGCGCCATAGAGAATGAGGCACCGCTTCCGCGATGCGTCGGGCGAGGGGGCGGATGACTCGAAGTACAGGTTCCGGTCGATGGTCATCTTGAGGAATTCCGGGTCGATGAGGAACTTCGCCTTCTGGTTTACCTTGGGCGAGGGGTGGGGGCCGAAGAAGGGATTGTCCACGTGCATGACCAACTGGTAGTCGCGGTTGAAGGCGACGATGTTGTTGCGGATGATGTGGTTCTGCGTGAAGTATATCTGCGGCTTCTTGTCCAGCCCTCCGCAGCCGCGCGGGCCCTGCATGCGGATGGCGATGCCCTCCTTGTTGCCGATGCAGAGGTTATGCTCGACAGTGCAATTCTCGCTCTCGCCGAGAAGGATTCCCGCCGCGCCCCACTTGCCCTTCGGCAGGCCGTTGCCGACGCAGACGTTATTGCGGACGGTGATGCCTTCCTTGCCGCTGATCTCGACAAAGATCCCCGCCCCGGTGTTGTCCTTGCAGAAGGACTTCTCGACGATGGAGTTCCGGTTGTCGATGTCCAGCCAGATGCCCGGCCCGTCGTTGCCGATGGCCGTTGTGCCGCTGACGACGGTGTTCCAGATGTGCACCAGCTTGCACCCGCCGTTCTCCCATCCCCCGCCGAATCCCTTCTGGTTGTTGTAGAGCAGCTTGTTGTTCTCGTAGCGGGTGTTGCGCGGGTTGCCGCTCATGCCGAGCTGGCCGTTGTATTGCATCGTGTTGCTGCGGACGAGATGGTGCTCGCCGCTCAGGCTGAACCCGTTGCCGTTGCTCCACTCGATCACATTGTCCTCGATGACCCAGTGATTGCCCCGCACGTAGAGGATGCCCCGCTGCGCCATGTTCCGGCCGTAGCGCATGATGAAGCCGCGGACGTGGATGTAGTCCTTGCCATCTTCACGAAAGCGAAACCCGAAGCACCGGTTCCGCACGCTCACTTCGATGGTGTGCTTCGCCGGACTATCATCGCCGGGAAGCCGGATGGTCAGCACGTCCTTCTCGATGTCCGACACGAACGTCCCCGGCTTCAGCTCCTTCATGGTCATTACATGCTTCAGCAGCTTCCCGTCGCAGATCACCTGCTCCTGCCGGCCGATGGGCGCGGGGTTGCCGTGCACCACGGAGTTGAGCGTCCAGGGCGAGTGCTGGTAGATCGGCTTGTCCCCCTCGACGCGCTTCCAGTCGGTGAAGATGTCGGCGCCGGTGAGGATCACCTCTTCGCCCTTCGCCGCCTCGTAGGTGATGGGCGCGCCCTCTTTGCCGGAGTTCTTCGGACACACCCACTCGCGGTAGACGCCCTTGTGGACGATCACCTTGTCCCCGGCCCCCATCGTCTTTGCGGCCTTCGAGATCGTCTTCCACGGCTGTTCCATCGTGCCCGGGTTCTCATTGCTCGCCCCCGGCACGTTCTGCGCGACATGGTAGGTTGCGGCAATGACGGATGTGGAAAGAAGGAGGACAAGGAGAATGGTCGTGGCGGGTCTCATTTCGTTGCTCCTGTGTATGAATCGCTAATCGTCATCAGCATAGCAGGCGGCGCAAAGCGATCAAAGCCATTTTTGCGGGACATCGCTCGGGATATGGTGTATAATCCTGCGGTATCCAACTGGGTCACTCGGTCAACCGGAGGAATACCATGCGCGTTATCTTCATCATGTCGGACAGCTTTCGCCGGGACCATCTCGGCTACCTTGGCAACAAGTGGATTCACACACCGAACCTGGACAGGCTCTCGAAGGAGTGCGCCGTCTTCGAAAACTCCGTCGTCGGGTCGTGGGCCACGGTGCCGAACCGCACCGACCTGCTCATCGGCCAGTACGGCTTCCGCGAGCGGCCGTGGTCGCCGCTGAAACCCGAGGACATCACGCTCCCGATGGACCTCGCCGAGAAGGGCGTCCGCTCCCAGCTCATCAGCGACACCGCCAACACCATCAGCCGCGAGTGCAACCTCTACCGCGGCTTCTCCGCCTGGTTCCACAACCGCGGCCAGGAGGGCGACCCGTGGTGCACGCGCACCGACGTGCCCTTCGAGCTCAAGTGCCCCCTTGACGGCGTGCGCTACCCCGCCGAGCGCTGGCACCAGATCCTTATGAACCGCGCCCACCGGCAGGTGGAAACGGACTGGTTCGCGCCCGGGACCTTCACCCTGGCCATCAACTGGCTGACGCAGAATCGCAAACTCGAAAATTTCCTTTTGTGGATCGACACCTTCGACCCCCACGAGCCCTGGGACCCGCCGCAGCACTACATCGACCTCTACGACGATCCGAACTACAACGGCCGCGTCTTCGAGGCGCCGACCTACGGCATTCGCAGAAAGATCGGCATGACCGACCGCGAGCTGAAGCACACCCGAGCCCGCTATGCCGGGGAGTGCACCATGGTCGATCATTGGGTCGGGCAGTTGGTCATCACGATGGAGCAGCTCGGCATGCTGGACGACACCATGCTCATCTTCACGGCCGACCACGGGCACTACCTGGACTACCCAGGCGACGGCGGCCTCATCGGCAAGCCGTCGGCCACGGGCCCGGATGGAAACTGGAAGGCCAGCAAGGACCCGAAGGAGAACACCTACCATCCCCTTTACCTCACCATGGCCCGCCAGCCGTTGCTCATCCGCATGCCGGGGCAGAAGAAGAGCAAGCGGATCAGGGCCTTTGCCCAGCCGGCGGACATCATGCCGACGATCCTGGATTTTTTCGGCATGAAGGTTCCTGGTCGTTGCCAGGGCGAGTCGCTCCTGCCGCTAATCAAAGGGAAGAAGAAGTCGATCCGGCCGTCGGCCTACTCCGGCCTGCACAGGCGGATGAGTCTCGTCACGAACGAGCGATGGGCCTATTGCTGCTGGCTCGGTATGCGGCCGGCGGGCCTCTGGGACCGCAAGGCCGACCCGGACCAGAAGAAGGACGTGGCGAGGAAGCACCCGGATGTGGTCAGGAAGCTGCACAAGGAGCTGGTGACGTTCCTCCGGTCTGTCGGAGCGGCGGAGGACTACATCGAGAAGCACGATCCGATGCTGTAGAACGCGCAGATTCGCAGGTGTGCCCTGTCCCCGCGAAGGTGAACGGCGGGGCCTTACAGGTAGCCGAGCTGTCTCAGGCGTTGGTGGACGATTTCTTTCTCAAGCGCCGAGAGGGGGATGCCGGGATGCCGGAGCTTCTGGCCCTCGTCGAGGAGGCGAGTTGCCTCCGCCCGCATCTCCTCAGCCTTTTCGGGGTGCTTTTCCAACACGTCCACTCTCTCGTCGGGATCGTTTGTCAGATCGTACAGGCTGCAGGGGACATCGGGGCTGTTCGGGCCGAAGGCGTACTTCCATCCCGGGCTGCGTATGCCGAGGAGCAACTCGCGGAAGTCTTTCGCCCGGGTCTCGATCAGGGCGGGCCGGAGGTCGGCGGCTTCGCCGGAGACGAGCGGCAGCAGGTCTTGGCCCTGGATGTCCCGATCTTGCGGAATGTCGATACTTAGCAGGGCCAGCAGCGTGGGGAACAGGTCGATGGTCCGCACTTGATCCGAGACGACGTGGTTCGCATTCCATCGCTCGCCGTCGGCGATGGTCAGGGGCACGCGGGCGAGGAAGTCGTAGACGTGATACCCATGGCTCATGCCGAAGTGCTCGATCTTGCGCGGCGTCCGTTTCACGCCGAGGATCTTCTTTGCGATGGACCGGAACGGGCCGAGGTGGAGGCGGAGCCACTTCAGCGTTGCCGCCGCCGCCGCACGGGGTGCGTTAGGGAGCTGGCAGCCGTGGTCGCCTGTGAGCACGACGAGCGTTTTCGCCGGATCGACCTTCTCCAACACCCCTCCGATGAAGGGGTCGATACTCGACAGGGCCCGCTCGTAGGCCGTGCGCCCGCAGTCGCGCCGGTCACATTCGGGCGCCACGCGGATCGGCTCGTGCAGTTCCCAGAGATGAATCATTGTGAACCACGGCTCCCGCAGATCCGCGGGGAAGGTCTTCAGGAAGTCCCGCCCCCAGTTGCCGAAGACCGCCTCTTCCGGCGGGCGGAACTCGAAGCGCTCGAACAACTGGTCCAGCCCCGTCTCCTTGCCCAGGGGGCCGCTCAGGAAGGCGGCGGTGTGGTAGCCGCTCTCACGAAGCACACCGGGAAGGGAGGGATACTCGGGGGCGAGCTTGTCGCTGTGCAGCGACCGCACGCCGTGGGCGCAGGGGAAGAGGCCCGTGAGGAAACTGGCGATGCTGGGGGTGGTGTAGGTGGCCGAGGTAATGGTGTTGGCGAAACAAACGCTCCTCTTGCAGAGCGCGTCGATGTGCGGCGTCTGCGCGCTGTTCTTCGGACCGTATACGGCATCGGCGCGGAGGCAATCAACAATAACCATCAGCAGGTTTTTTGCGACAGACACCTGCGCGACCCTCCTTCGACAATCTGGCTGCAATATCGGTCTGTCTTAGTGAGGCAATCGTATCTTTCTGCAGCAACACAATCAACCTTTTTTTCGAGACCGGTTGCTTCCGCAGGGGCAGCGCTACAGGTCGTAGATCGTCTTGGTCAGATGGATGGCGTTCTGCACGATGCGGATCTGGCTGCTCGGTTCGGTATGGTAGCCCGTGCCCAGCGTGACCTGCCGGATGACGACGAGCTCCACGTCCTTTTGTTTGCTCGGCTCGGCCACCTCGCCGCGATATCGAAGCTTCTTCAGGTCGGGGTTCTTTTTGTCATTCGCGTTCGCGAACCATCCCAGCTCCTCTGTATTCGGTTTGAGCAAGGGCGCCACGCGGTCGGTCAGGCCCGATCCCGTCTTGGCCAACAGGACGCAATACATGTAGGGGTAGTTCGTGCCCTGCACGCTGTTGAGCGACGTCTGCACCTGGATGCCGAGGAATTCCTCGGGCGCGCCCTTCGGCTGGAGCATGAGCTTGCAGTCGCAGGGGACCTTCTCCTCGCCCTTGCCCTGGAGCTCGAGCATCGGCTTTACCTCGATGGTGGGGCCGGAAAGGTTCCCAAGGCGCCGACAGACGTTGAGCAACGGTTCCAGCTTGATCTTCATGCCCGGCGGCTCCCAGGCCTTGCGCGACCCGCTCCCGAAGACAAACAGAAGCAGAAGGAGGCCGTCGGCGGCAATGGTGTAGGCGGCATTGGAGTCGTTGACCGTAAACCAGAGATACCCGGCGATCAGCGCGACGAGCCCGAGCAGGACGACAAATAGGAAGCAGCCGAACGGCGACGCTATGGCCATCGGGTCCTTGCGTTTCCACTCGGCCGTCCTCTCCAGCATCTCCTGGACCTTGATGAACTCGTCCAGTGTCACGTTTTCCCATTGCCCAAAGTGCCTCGTCTTCGGCTTGTTGGTCGTGCTCTTGTAGAGGCTGAACAACCCCGCAGCGAAAACGAACGGCAGGCCGATCCACCAGGTAATAAGAAGCTGGAGCAGCAGCCCCAGAGCGAGCAATCCGAAGATCAGCATCATGCGCGCCGGGTAGGCCATCCCCTTGCACAGCTTGAACTCCACGGTGGGGGATTTTTTCGCCTCAGCCGATACTTGCATGGGCCTCCTCCCGCACCGCCTTCAGTTCGTCGTACCCGAAGGCCCGCCAGTAGAGCGGGCACGCGCCGCAGCACACATCGAAGTCCTCACACGCCTGGCAGATCTCATGCGCGTAGGACTTCGACTTGTAATACTCCGCACGGGGGGAGCGCCAGACGTCCCGGAACTCCTCCCGCAGCAGGTTCCCTGCCGGTTCGGCCAGGCTGGAGCATGGCAGCACGTCGCCCGTCGGGCTCACGCTCAGCAGCCCGTCGCACGCGGCACATGCCTTCCCGCCAAAGCCCGACGCCGCCGGATTGAACAGGCAGAAGGGCGTCGGCGAGTACCACAGGAACTCGATCTCCCGCCGCCGGGCCTCGGCCTTCACGCGCATCACCGCGTCGCCGATCTCGGTATAAGTCACCCAGATTGCATCCGGGTCCTGCACCGATGAGCCGGTCGGGATGACCATGTTCATCGAAAGTCGCTCCATGCCGAGATCTTTCGCAAGTGCGACGATCCCCTCCAGGTGCTCGATGTTCCCCCGGCTGATGGTCGTGTTCGTGTGGACCCGGATGCCCGCGTCACGCAGGCGCTCGATGCCCGCGACGGTGCGGTCGAAGGAACCGGGCGCACCCGTCAGAGGATCGTGAACCGCCGGCGACGGGCCCTCCAGGCTCACCTGCGCGCTGTTCAGGCCGCTGCGGACGAGCCTCTTCACCGGCCGGTCGGTCAATGTCGTGCCGTTGGTAATCAGGTTCACCCGCATGTCGAGGGACCGGGCGTGTCGAATGAGCTTCGGCAGATCGCGCCGGAGCGTCGGCTCGCCGCCGGTGAAGCTCACGCTGGGGACCTGCGCATCGCGCCGGATCACATGCAGGATTCGCTTTGCCTCGGCGGTGGACATTTCGGCCGAGTCCGCTGACGTCCTGCACCCGCAGGCGGCGTAGCAGAAGACGCACTGGAGGTTGCACCGGTAGGTGAGGGCCACCTCGCTCAGGACGGGCAGCGTGTTGAACGGCCGCTCAAAGGGCACTCGCTCGACGGCCCGGCGCTCTTCGCCCTCGCGCAGACAGCCGGAGACGACGGCGCGCAGGTCGCAGGCGAAATCGTGCAGGTCCTGCCGCTTGTCGGGCGTATCGCCCACGGTCCGGAGGACCTGGTCCGTGGTCGCACCGCCAAGCAGCGCCGACAGGATGCGGCAGGCGCTCCGGTTCAGCTTGTAGGCCTGGTTTGGAATCAGGATGAGGAGGGCGTCCTCCTCGCGAACGAAGACGTACTCCTTGATCTGCGGGATGAACTGATCGATCCAGGAGATGTCCATGTCCGTCATCGCGCCCCCCCACTGACACAGGCCGAGTGACAAGCCGAGTGGCACGCGCTGTGGCAGGCCGAGTGACAGGCCGAATGGCACGCGCTGTGGCAGGCGTCGTGGCAGGCCGTGTGAACGTAGCACGCGCTGTGGCAGGCGTCGGATCGAATCAACGAGGAATACGTGCCAACGGTTGTCGGATTGGCCGTTTCAAGAGACTGGTTCCATCGGTTGACATCCCGGTACTGTTGGTTGTCGAAGCGCCGGTCGGTATAGTAATGGTGGTAGTAGTGTCCGTAATATCGGGGATAGCTGCCGATGTATTCGTCTTCGTCCCGCTTCTTGATGTCGCCGCCCTCGTCCACCTCGCGCGCGGCCTCATCGAACTGCTTCCGGTAGTATTCCTTTGTGGCGTCGAGGTCGCAATCCCATGCCTTGCGCTGGATTTCATCGACCATCCGTTCGAACATGGCCCGCATCTGGTCGTCGCCCAGGCTGCCGTCGTTTTGGATGGCCATAAGGAGACACGTCTCGTACGTGCCGGGCGAGACGCCGTGCACCTTCGTCGCCTGGAGCCGCAGCGGGTCGCGATTGGTGATATTGACAAGCCCGCGCTCCTCCATATCGAGCACCATGAGCGAGATGATGTGGCTCAGGGGGATGTCCAACAGGAGACCGGCCTCGGTGATATCGAGCTTGGCGATCTTGCCCTCCTTACGGAAGGTGCTCCCCTGGATCTTCGGTGGGGCCCAGTCCTCGCCCTCCCAGCGGATTTCGCCGACGGTCTGCTTTGCCTCTCGGACAGAGGACGCCTTGCCGCGCATGAGCAGGACAAATCCCGCCATCAGCGCCGCCGCGGCCAGAAGCCCCGCCAGCGGCAGGCGCGTCTTGGTCGGCCGCTCCGCGTGTCGGGTCGTCTGGCGGGATCGAGCGCGGCGCGCCGGCCGGCGAGCAGGCGCCGTCGCGGGGACCTGCGGCCGCCCGGCCAAGAGTTTGGGGAACAGCTTTGCCGCGACGTACTGCTGGACGCGCATGCCGTACATGCCGCGGAGCTTCTTCTTGTGAAGCTGCACGGTGAACCAGAACTTGCCGCCGTCCTCCTTCCCATAGTAGTCGATGAGGTATTCCTTGTTCATGAACGGCTCGGTGCGGAAGATAACGCTCTCCAGGTAGGCCTTGTCCACTTCCTTCTTCCCCACGTCGACGGGGTAGTGGATGTAGAGCGTCTGGTGTTCCATGGGGTATTTCCACTTCGGCGGCGCCCAGTTGAAGACCACCAGCTCGCCGAACTCGCTTTTCGTTTTTGCGAGATGGCCGCCCCCCGCAAAGTCAAGGGCATAGACCAGGATGAACGTCAGCTCGCCTGCCGGGGCCTTCACCCCGTCCGACAGGAGGACGTCGTACTTGGTCGTGGAGAGGCGCTTGATGGTGACGGGGTACTCTCTCCCGTTGCTGTGGAGGGCCTTGCACTTCCCGAGATCGAAGTAGGGGGTGGTGTTGCCGAAGCCCTCGTAGTAGAAGGCGTACATGGTCCGGCCGACGATTTGCCAGCGAATCTTGCTGACGAGGGTAGCCTTGCCGTCCTCATGGAAGGAAATATCGGTCTCCACCCATTTCAGGCGAATCTCCCCCGCGAGCGCCGTCCCCGTGAGGCCGACAATCAGCAGGAGAACGAGAAGGCATGTGAAGAACCGCTGGTTGGCTTTTCCGGTCATGATGCACCCATCCGTCGCCCAGTCTGCCAATATCTACCATACCAAATCACCCCCCGGGAGTGAAGGCGAAAAATCCCGGACCCCGGCATCCCATGCGCCCGGCCGAGGGGTTGCAAGCGGCGGAACAATCCGGTAGGATGCTCTATGGATTGTCTGCTTTCTTTTCGGAGAGTTTCTCATGGGCAGCAACGGCATTCGAATCGGCTTGATAGGCGTCGCGCACCGCGCGGCAATGGCGCAGAACTTGGACAAGGATGACCGCGCAAAGATCGTCGCCGGCGCGGATACGAGCTGGGCGTTCCTCGATCAGTTCCGCAAACAGTACGCCCACAACAGTCCCGCCGTCACGAATGACTGGCGCAAGCTGGTCGAGCGCGACGACATCGACGCCGTCGGCGTCTTCACCCCCGACTACCTCCACGCCGAGCCGACCATCGCCGCGCTCGAGGCCGGCAAGCACGTCTACTGCGAGAAACCCATGGCCATCAAGACGGCCGACTGCGACGCCATGCTCGCGGCATGGAAGCGCTCCGGCAAGCACCTCATGGTCGGCATGAACATGCGCTACATGGATGCGTTCCTCGCGTTCAAGGACATCATCGACTCCGGCCAGCTCGGCGAGGTGAAGGCCGTGTGGGTGCGCCACTTCGTCGGCTTCGGCGGCTGGGCCTACTTCCACGACTACCGCGCCAACGCCGACATGGCCACGGGCCTGCTCCTGCAGAAGGCCAGCCATGACATCGACATGATCCACTTCCTCACCGGCCGATTCACGAAGCGCGTCGTCGCCATGGGCGCGCTCGATTTCTTCGGCGGCGACAAGCCGGACGACCTCGTCTGCACCGAGTGCGACGAGAAGGATACGTGCACCGACTTCAGCGACCGGCCGGGGAAGGCGCAATGCTGTTTCCGGAAGGGCGTCGATATCGAGGACCACTCCATGCTTCTCATGGACCTCGGCGATGTCCGGGCCAACTACGTCCAGTGCCACTACGCCACCGAAACGACACGCAACTACTTGGTCATCGGCGGCGACGGCATGGCGGAGCTGACCGGCAACAAGATCACGGTCAAGACACAGAAGGCGAACAACACGAAGGCCCGCGCCCGGGCCAGGTTTGCCACCGCGACCTACGACGTCGGCCCCGCCAAGGGCGGGCACGGCGGGGCGGACCCGGAGATATGCCGCGCCTTCCTCGACCTGATCCTCGACGGCAAGCAGCCCCACGTCACCCCCGAAGCCGGACGCATGGCCGTGGCCGTGGGCTGCGCGGCGACGGAGTCGATTCGGGGGGGGAACAAGCCCATGGACATTTCGGGGGTGTCGTAAAACACTTGACTTCCGGCAAGGTGCATGCTATCATTATGATAGCATCGGCACATGATCGGAGGAAAATTCCATGCCTCAAATACTCGTACGCAATCTGAAGCCGAAGGTAGTGCAAAGGCTGAAAGCCCTTGCCAGGCAGGAGGGGCGCTCGCTCCAGGCCGAGGTGAAAATGATCCTGGAACGCGCAGCGGACACTCCACACGTCGATATGGCCCGGGCGCGGAAGCTATGCGAGGAATTCCGCGCGCGATTCAAGGGCAGGCGATTCAGCGACAGCGCCAAACTCATTCGTAAGGACCGGGATCGGTGACGGCATATGTAGTGGATGCCAGCGTCGCAGCCAAGTGGTTTCTCAACGAGACCCACGCCGTTGCCGCTCGCCGACTTCTGAGCGATTCGTTCTCGCTTCACGCGCCGGACTTCTTCCTGCTCGAACTGGACAACCTGTTCTGCAAGCGCATTCGCCGGGGTGAGATCGCGGTGAGGGATGGCGATGAGGCCCGGGCGATACTCCGAAGCGGCCCGATCCAGTTTCATCCGGTCGCTTCGCTGCAAGACACGGCGTATGCGATTGCCAACCAGAGCGGGCGCAGCATCTACGACTGCCTCTACGTGGCCCTTGCCGTCCTCCTGAACGAGATCGTGGTGACGGCGGACCGCCGCTTGTATCAGGCCCTCTCCGGCGGTCCCTTCGGGAAGTATGTGGCGTGGGTTGGGGACATTCGCGATGCCTGAATCGTCACACATGTCAGGGACTCAACACAGGAAGTATCCATGACCAGCCTTCTATACAAGGACGACTTCGACGCAGCCCGAGACCGTTTGACGACATGGTGGCAGGGCGGCGACATCGGCCGGCCGGTCATGCAGATCACGGCAAGACGGGAGGAGCCGATCGAGGACATCCCGGCCATGCCCCAGCCGGAGGGATGGGTGACGCACTACTCGACGAGCGACTTCGACTACCGGGTCAACCTCGCGGCGCGGGACTGCATCAACACCCACTACCTCGCCGAGGCCATGCCGGCCGTCTCGCCGTGCCTGGGCCCGAACTGTCTGGCCCTCTACCTCGGATGCAGGGGAGTTGAGCAGCCGGGGACGGTCTGGTTCGAGCCGTGCATCGACGAGCCGGATGCGGCGCGGTTCGAGGTCGATCCCGACAACTTCTACTGGGACTTCACGCTCCGGCTGATCAGGGAACAGTTGCGCATCGGCGCGGGCAGGTTCCTCGTGCGCTTCCCGGACCTTATCGAGGGGCTGGACACGCTCGCCGGCATGAGGGGAACGGAGACGCTGCTCATGGACCTGATCGAACGGCCCGAGTGGGTGCGCGATTCCCTCGGTCGGATCAGCAAACGATACTTTGATTATTACGACATCATCTACGACCAGATCAGGGACGACCGGGGCGGCACCCACTTCTGGTCGTGGGCGCCGGGGCGGATGGCGAAGTTCCAGTGCGACTTCTCGGCCATGATCTCTCCCGACATGTTTGGCGACTTCATGGTGCCTGTACTCACCGAGCTGTCAAAGGGCGTGGACTACTGCATGTACCACTGGGACGGGCCCGGGGCGATCCCCCATCACGATCACCTGCTCTCCGTCCCGGAGCTCACGGCGCTCCAGTGGACACCCGGCGCGGGTGCGGAAGGCGTCGCGGATGAGAAGTGGTGGCCGCTCTACCACAAGACCGTCGAGGCCGGCAAGCGCATGGTCGTTCTTGGGGTGCCGGGCATCGACAGTCTGAAGGCGATGAAAGAGGAGTTCGGCCCGAAGCTCAAACAGTTCATCATCGGCATGAACGTCCAGTCGCCCGGCCAGGCTGATGAGGCCATCGAGGCGGTGAGCGATTGAGGGCCGAGTGTTGGCGTAATCCCTTAGGTAAGAGACGGATATGAAAATCATCAACCCCGGCCCCAAAGACTTCCACATCCATTCCTTCACCTACTCCGACGGCATGAACACGGTGGATGAGATCGTGCAGCATGCCGGGCGGGTCGGCCTCAAGACCATCGCCATCTGCGACCACTCGGAGGTCTACATGCACGCCTTCGGCTACCCGAAGAAGACCGGACGCGGCATGGTGAACCGGTGGCGGAATGTTCACAATGACGTCGAAGTCATCTTCGGCATCGAGGCGGATATCATCAGCGACGCCGGCGACATCTCGGCGGACATCCAGGGCGTGCCGAGCGACTTCCTCATCCTGTCCACGCATCGAAAGCCCTACTCCGGCGACTCTGCCCGCATCACGCAGGCCTACCTGAACGCCATCGCGCGGCACGGCGAGAGGATCCGCATGCTCGGCCATCCATGCTCGGTCTATTTCGAGGACCACCTCGACATCGACCCGATCATCGAGCTGGCCAACGAGAAAGGCATCCCGATGGAGTTCAACTGCGCAAACTACGTCACGAGCCGGACCCACATGGCCAACCTGGAGAAGATGCTGACGACGTGCAATGAGATCTATATCAACAGCGACGGCCACACGCTCCACGAGATCGAGACGCTGCGGAAAAGGGGCATCGGGTTTCTGAAGGAGAAGGGCTTCTGGCCCTCGTAGGGAGCAGACCATGGACGAGATCAAACGGCTGGAGAGTGACGACCTCATCCTTCGCATTTTCGAAACCGGTGTCTTTTCCGCGGCGATGAAGCACGCCGACTGCGAGTGGGGTCCCGACCCGTGGCAGGGCGTGCCGTGTCGCCTCGTCTTTCAGGCATCGGGCGGGCAGCGGTGTGTCGCTGACCTCGGCGGGGCGGATGATGTCACGCTGACGGGCGAGGGCGATGGCGTCCGCCTCGACTACACGGGCAAGTCCGCCCACGGCGCGGTGTCCGTAACGGCATGGCTGGGTTTGAAGGGCAATGTCCTGAGCGCAGCCGTCCGCGACGTCCACCTGCCGGAGGGGAGCACGCTCGTGTCGGTGGAGTATCCCTTCCGGTGCTTCCACCTGCGGACGGGCGAGGACCGGGGCTACCTGGCCCTGCCGAACGGTGAGGGGTGCCTCGTGCCCACCGGCCCGGTGAAGCTCGGCACGACGGCCTTCTGGTGCTGGGAGGACATGGCCCACAGCGCGCGCTCTCATGTCGTCGAGCACAACCCCGCCATGCCCTTCTACGGCGCGCAGAAGGACGGCGCGGGATACACGGCCATCCTGGAGACGACCGACGACTTCACGTTCCAGTACCTCATCAACTCTGACTTCCAACAGGCCTTCGACGCCGAGGGCAGGCAGTCGCCCTACGACCAGATCGCCTGCGCGTGGCCCACGTGGCTCTCCCAGAAGGGCAAGCTGGGCTACGAGCGACGGATGCGGTTCGAGTTCGCCGAGAATCTCGATTACGTCGGCATGGCCAAGGCCTATCGAAAGGAAGCCATCGCCCGGGGCCATCTGGTCACGCTGCGGGAAAAGGCCAAGGAGCGCCCGCAGATCGACCGACTGGCCGGTGCGCCGTACCTGGCCTACTACGCCGGCTATCCCCATGTGCCGCCGGGGTATCCGGGCTTCGAGCACACCTACAAGCAGTTGGGCGACGTGGTGGATGACCTGGCCGGGGCGATGGGACTGAAGAGGGCCTTCGTGCATTTCTGGGGGGCCTACTCCGTGCAGCCGCCGGGGTGCCTGCCCTTCGACACGGCGCCGGGGCCGGTCGATGACCTGGCCGAGGTGGTGAGCCAATGCAAGAAGGCGGGGTTCCTGTTCACCCTCTACAACGACATCTCCGCCCAGCTCGAGGAGACGGACCTGTGGTTCCCTGAGCTGATGTGGAAGACCGCCAACGGCAAGGTGCGCGAGGGGCGGCGCTGGTCGCGGACGTGTTCGAGTCAGTATGTGGACCTGCTCGCCAGGCACATGCCGGAGGTGGTGGAGACGCTCGGCGTCGAGGCGGCGTATGTCGATTGCATCAACTCGGGCCGCATGGAGGAGTGCTACGACCCGGAACACCCCCTGACGCGCACGGAGGACCGCGAGGCGCGGACGGCCTTCTATCAATACGTCCACTCCCTCGGCCTCATCTTTGGCGGGGAGCACGCCGGCTGGTGGAACGCGGCGGAGCTGGAGTACAGCAACGGCGTCGGCGCGTGCAGCAACACGAATCCCCTGTTGCGGCAGTTCCCCGTGCCGCTATATCATCTCGTTTTCCACGACGCGTTGATTCCCTTCTGCCACGCGGGGGATGACTACACGGTGACCGAGGGCACGGCCTTTGTGGACAAGGTGCTGCGCGATCTCTTGCGCGGCATCCCGCCCATGTACTTTCTGAACCTGTGGGATCATGCCAAGTGGCGGCAGAAGATCCTGGACAGCTACGCCGTCATGTCCGACCCGGTCGCGGCGGTGCTCTACGACGAGATGCTTTCGCACGAACGGGTGACCGACGACCAGATGGTCCAGCGCACCCGCTTCGCCTCCGGGGTCGAGATCACGGTCAACTTCGACGAGATCGAGCGCGAGGGCCTGCCCGGCAAGGGGTATCGTGTCACCGGCCTCGACGACGGCCCGCGCCAGGGGGCGTTCGTGGGGCGATGGACAACGATCATCGGGAAAACGTAGGGCGCAGCCTCACTTGGCCCGGCAGAGGGATCACGGCGTGTCGGTGACGATCGCTTCCTTGACGGGCGCGCCGTCGCTCCACGTCCCCATGAACCGCTGCTGCGGGGTGTTGCCCAGGGCGCAGGCGCGGTTTTTGCCATAGAACGCCGCGTCGCAAAGGGCGTCGAAGAGCTTCCAGTAGCCGTAGTAGTCCAGCGCGTTGACAGAGCGCGAGGCGGCGTCGAGGTTCGGGAACCCGTCCTTGTGCGCTTGCTTCGCGCGCCTTTGCTTCATCCGCTCCCTCAGCCTGGACCGCAGGGGGCCGTCCTTTTCCTGTTTTGCTGCGTGCTCGCCCGAGTCGAAGGCATCGTTCGCGGCGCAGGGGGAGAAGTGGTCCGCCACCAGCGGCGGCGATCCGTGGCGATCGGTAACGATCGTGACGAAGTCTTTGTTCGCCAGGGGCACACGAGAGCTTTCATTGAAGATGCGCTTGGCGTCGATGTCGCGGGCGATGTTGTCGCAGTCGCCCACCACGGCGAGGAGGAGGGCGCCTTCCGGAATCGTGCTCAGGTCCACGAGGGGAATCTGTATCCGTTTCGCCAGGCTCCACGACTTCCCGGGCTGGACACACATGATCGCCCTCGGCTGCGGGAGGCCGGCGGACGCGGCCAATGCGGCCATGTTCGCCGTGATCTGTCCACCGGCAGAATGCCCGACGATGGCGAACTTATCGAGCTGCGGCCTGACATGGCCCTTCCCTTGCAGCCGCCCGATCGCCGCCTTCACGGCGTCGACGGCGTTCTGCGTGATCTCCCCCGGCGGATGGCGCCACTTGGCCTGGTAGCGCGGATAGATGACGATGTTCCCCCTCCGGACAATGTGCTCAATCCACGCACCGTAGGTCATCGGATTCACCGCGCCCCATCCGTGGTTGAAAACGACGACCGGTGCGGATTCCGGTGCGGGATCGGAGGGCTCGAAGAGCCAGTACTGCCTTGCCCCCTGCTCGTACACGTTCTTGGTTACGCCGGCGTGCCGATACTCCCGGCCGCCGGGACCGCGGGTGGGCTGTCCGGGCGGCGTGGCCCCCTGGGCGAATCGCAGCATGACGGCCATGATGAAAAGCGGGTGCAGCATCGTGCGCATTGTCTTTCCCTCTCCCGGTTAGTGGCTCCTCCGGGCGCCCGGTAACGGAAAATCCGCCGTAGGGAAGAATTTTCCGGCAAGAGGCCTCAGCCAATATCCGCAATCCGCACCGGCTGGCCTGCCGCCGCCGAGCGCCTCTGGGTCATCCGCCGCCATGCCCATTTCCCCACAATCAGGCCCGCGCAGGTCCAGCGGGGCTTCTCCCCGCGCTCGCTATCAACGCGCTCGAACCTATCCTCCGCCATTGCTATGCATAGGCCACGCTGGCAAAACGGCGGCGGATGGACCGAACGAATCTGTACCGGGGATGGCCCATAACCACCACAAGGCCGCACTTGTTCTTTCTCGGAATGCCATATTTCTCCTTCAGCGCCTTATTCCGGTCGAGCACCGGCTTGACGGTGCCGATAGGACAAGCGCCCAGGCCGAGAGAGGTCGCGGCGATCAAGGCGTACGTGGCAGCAATGTCGCAGTCGGCAGGGTCTGCGTACGGCCCGTAGTGAAAGAGGATCGCCGCGGGTGCGTCCCAGAGCAGGACATCCCTCCCTTCCGCGCGTTTCTCTCTGGTGAGGTCGAGGAGTGGAATGACGAAGCTCTTCAAGGCTTCCAGCGTTTCTTTGCGCAGGAACGGACGGGCAAGGAAAGAGAAGCCCCGGAGAAACCGGCTTGCGCCCTTGAAGTCGGCCACGAGGTCTTCGGCGAGGGCCTGCACTTTTTCCCGCCCGTGGAAAACGATCACCCCTACACCACTTGGCGGGATGCCCATAGGCGCGGTCGCGGCCATGTCGATCACGCGTTTCAGTGTTTCATCGGGCACTTCACCCTCTTTGAAGAACCGTGTGCTGCGGCGAGCGAGGAGAAGGGCTTCGATCTGGTCGGCGGTGGCGCGGGTGTTCTCCGGCGGCAGATCAATCCTGTCCTCGGGGTCGATTCCCCTGCCCGAGACCGTAATGCTGCCCGTGGGGCAAATGGCCATGCAATGCCCGCACCCGATGCAGCCAAAGGGCGGATCGCTCGCGGCCCGGACCGTCTTGTCTTCCACCACTAACGCGGCGGCAGGACAGACGGCGGCGCAAAGCCCGCAGCCTCGGCAGGTTTCCTCGTTGATCCGGGGCGTTCCGGATGGCAGTCCAAGAAGCGTGCTTTCAGGCATATCTTACCTCCTTGCGCCGGGGATTCCTCCTCCTTCTGAGGTCGTTTCGTCAGGTTTCTATGGGCACATCCGCTAACCGGACACCCGATCAGTTTTTCACGTCTCCCGGGCCTTTCCCACGAGATCTGGCTGATTCGTTCCCCTTCGGGCCCTGGCTCAGCGCTCCGGTACGCGGCTATTCCTTGATCAAAAAGGGAATGACCATCAGAGCAACCGCGAGGAGAGAAAACAGAAGCATATTCTTGACAAAATAGGGAAACGCCATCAACGCGATACCGGAAAGCAGCGGCACGGCTTTCTGTTGCTTCTTCCCATAGACGAAATAGGCAAAGCCGATGGAGCTGACAATCATGGACAAGAAGAGTTTTGTCGAGCTGTCCACTCTGTTTCTCCGGTTACCTTTCAAACCCAGGGCGCTGCCCGCCTCGCCATTATGGGTCGAATGCTTTGGTGGGCGAAGACCGATCCGATATTCTACTATCACAGCAACGAAAGGGAAGCAAAAAAAAGCCGTCGGGCGCTGCCGCCGCCGCTCCGCTTCATCCGTTCCACCCTCTTCGCCTCGTCCACAGCGATGCCGGGACCGTGGGGGGATGTGGGCGGGATCGTTCTCGATCTTGAGTGGGGCCTTGAGGACGCCGGCGGTGGACGGCAATCGCCGCTCACCTGGCCGAGCCGTGCAAATTGAGCAGGATTTGCGTTTGAATTGTCAGGCCCGGTGAGGTAGCCTCGATGCAACAGACACGTTGGCGATGCCCTCTGGAGGCCGATCGAGGAACCGCGGAAGAAAGGCAGGCAACCCCATGCAGAGAATCTCCCTCGCCATCCTGACCGTCCTCCTAACGGCCGGGCCGGCGCCCCTGTCGTGGGCGCACTGGGAGGGCCGCAACGAGACCTTCCCATGGGCGACCCCCGGGCAGGTGATCTGGGTGATTGACTACCACCGAATAAAGAAGCCGCACGTCAAGCGGATGCTTGACGCAAAGTTCAATCTCCTCCAGGGCGGCAGCTTCACACCCGAGGCGCTCGCCCTGGCCAAGTCGGCCCCCGGCGTCCACACCATGCAGTACATCTGCAGCCGGACGATCTACCATGAAAGGCTCTTCCAGACGAACCCCGAGCTCAAGGACGCTGCAATCCTCAATCCCGACGGGACCTACAAGATCATCTACCACAACCCCGCACGCTACGCCGGCTGCTACAACCGCGAGGCATGGCTGAACTACATCAAGGGCCGCATGGATGCCCTGAAGGCGATCGGGCTGGACGCGGTCTTCTTCGACAACCCCATGACATGGGCGTGCTACTGCCCCACGTGCAAGGAACGGTTCCGCCGCTTCTCCAGGGAAAAGACCGGCCGGCAGCTCGAGTTGGGCCAATTTGGCAAGCCCACCGAGCTGGAGCGCTGGTTCACCATCGAGACGGCGCGGCAGTTCTTCGAGAAGGTCCATGCCCACGCGCGGCAGAAGGGCCTCTTCATCGTGGCGAACAACCTGACCTACTGGCTGGTCAACCAGGACGTGACGGACGGGGTCTTCACCGAGGCATGGGCGCACCCGCCCTTCGGGAACGACATTGCCGCGTACAAGATCGGCCTGGCCGCATCGCACGGCAAACCGACGGGTATCTTGAGCTACATCCCCGGCGCCGCCAAGAAGGCCCGGGGCCGCATGGCGCCCAACACCTCGCGCGGCTCCGGCGAGAAGCCCGTGGGCGCGCCGGTGGCCGAGGAGTATGAGCTCGGCTACGCGGAGGGCCTGGCCTGCGGCGGCAACTACATGCCGAACTACTCCCTCGAACTCGGGCGGCACATCCCGGACATGACCGACCCGGAAGACGCGAGGATCCAGGCGGCCATGGTGAAGTATGGTACATATGTCACGGGCCATCCCGAGTTGTATGCCCACCCGCAGCCGGGGTCCTCGATCGCGGTGCTCTACAGCCTGACCACCGGTCCGCGGGAGGGGCAGATTCTCGGCATCAGGCGCAGCGAGACGAACAAACTTCTTTGGACGCTGATCCGCGGCGGCATCCCGGCAGAGGTCATCGTCGAGGACGACTTGACCCCTGGACGCCTCGCGGGGCTTCGGGCGGTGGTTGTCAGCGACGTGCAGGTCCTGGAGCCGGAGGCGGCCGCTGGCCTTGCGGGGTTTGTCCGTTCGGGAGGGACAGTCCTCTTTGCCGAGCCGGGCAAGGTGAGAGGCAGGTATGAGAGCCCGGACAAGGCGAAGCCGCTGAGCGCCTACTTTCCCGGCGTCCCCGCAATGGAACGCTTTGTCTACGGCCCGGAGGAACTCGCCGCTGCGGGCTATGAATCGAATGGCCGGTGCCTGAAGGTCTCGCAGGGGACGGGGCGGGCCACAGCCGCCTTTTCCGGGCCGGCGGGTGAGTACCGGGTGACCGTGTCCTACCTCGACGAAAACGACGGCCAAGGCCGATTCGAGCTGGAGGTGAACGGCAAGCGCATCGGCGAATGGCGGAACAACGCCGATGACAACGCCTGGCACAGGTATGTGTCCCCGGCGGTCCAATTGCAGCCCGGCGCGAAAGTAACCGTCGTGGGGCGCCAGGGCGGCGGCGAGTACGCGCGGATTCGGCAGGTGAAGATCAGCACAGACCTGGGAGCGGAGGATATTGTGCAGGCGAAACTCGGCGAGGGGAAGGTGCTTCTTCTCGATATTCCCCTGACCGCGGCGACAGACGATCTGCGCGGGAAGGCCCTCGCCGCCTTGCGGCCGCTCTGCTCCGTTCGCGGTGTGTCCGATCCGTGGCCGGAGAAGCTGCTGCTGAACGCCACACGGTCCTCGTCCGGCGGGGCCTTGTGCGTGCATCTGGCGAACTACGATTTTACCTATGACGACAAATACGCCCTCCAATCCATTCGTCCGGCCGGTCCCGTAAAGATATTCGTCCGCGGCGCGAGGACGGCCCGGCTCCTCTCTCCGGACGGGGCCGACAGCGTGCTCAACGTTACCGACGGTGTGATCGAGGTCCCCCCGGTAAGGATCTACAGTACTGTAGTTGTGCACTGACCAGATTGGAATTGACACATCCCCAACCCCGTGCTACACTCTCCACATCTGAGAGGGAGACCGCATGAGCGATATCGCTGCGCGACTCAAAGAAAACCTGGCGGACGTCCGCGAGCGCATGAGTGCCGCCTGCCGGGGGGCGGGACGTCCGGACGACGCCGTCACCCTCGTGGCCGTCACGAAGACCGTCGATGCCGCCACGACGAGGATGTTGTATGACCTCGGCGTGCGCGAACTCGGCGAGAACCGGACGTCCCAGGCCGAGGAGAAGGCCGCCGCCCTGTCGGACCTCGACATCCGCTGGCACATGATCGGGCACCTCCAGCGAAACAAGGTGAAGAAGGCGCTGCCGATCTTTGGCATGATCCACTCCGTGGACAGCCTTCGCCTGGCCAGGGAGATCGACAAGGAGGCGCGGAAGAGAGGCATGATAATGGACGTCCTGATCCAGGCCAATACCAGTGGCGAGGAGTCGAAGTTCGGCCTGGCCCCGGAGGAGGCACTGTCGCTGGTGAAGGAGGCCGCCGGCATGGCGGGCCTTCGGGTGAAGGGCCTGATGACGATGGCCCCGTTCTATGACAACCCGGAAGACTGCCGTCCGTGCTTCCGCGCTCTTCGGGAGCTCCGCGACGAGACCGCCAAGGCGGGGATCGAGAAGATCGATATGAAATACCTGTCGATGGGGATGACGAACGATTTCGAGATCGCCATCGAGGAGGGGGCGGACATCGTCCGCGTCGGTTCGGCCCTCTTCCGAGGCATCGTCCCCGCGACACAGCACTGAGGGGCACGGGCATGATCGGCGTAACTGTAAAGGGCGACGTGGCTTACGTTCCCGTCTGGGTGCAGCCGGGAGCGAAGAGAGACCGAATCGTCGGCGAGCATGGCGGGCACTTGAAGGTGGCGGTGACCGCCCCGCCGGAGGGCGGGCGGGCCAACAAGGCCGTCGCGGCCCTGCTGGCAAAGGAACTGGGCACGAAAAAGTCATCGGTGGAGATCGTATCGGGCGCCGCCTCGCGAAAAAAGCGAGTTGCGATCCTCGACGTGTCAGTCCATCGCGTAAAAGAGTTCTGCAAACAGTTCGGAAACGTGAAGGAGTAAGTATGTCCGATCTGATGAAGAAGGTTAACGAGGCCGTTGCGTTCATCCGGAAGAAGGTGAAAACCAAACCGACCGTGGCGATCATCCTCGGCACGGGCCTGAGCAAGGTGGGCAAAGACATCAAGTCGAAAAAGATCATCCACTACAAAGAGATCCCCCACTTTCCACTGTCCACCGTCGAGTCGCACACGGGCGCGCTGATCTTCGGCAAACTCTCCGGGAAGAACGTCGTCTGCATGTCGGGGCGATTTCACTTTTACGAAGGGTACGCGATGGAGCAGATCACGCTCCCCGTGCGCGTGATGCGGAAGCTCGGCGCGAAGACCTTGCTGGTGTCCAACGCAGGCGGCGGACTGAACCCGCAATTCGAGTGCGGCGACTTGATGATCATCGAGGACCACATCAACCTGATGGGCGCCTCTCCCCTGATCGGCCAGACCGACCCGAAGCTCGGCCCGCGTTTCCCCGATATGTCCGAGCCGTTCAGCAAGAAGCTCATCGCCCTCGCGGAGCAGATCGGCCTGGAGGAGGGCATCAAGGTCCGAAAGGGCGTCTATGTCGCCGTCACCGGCCCGAACCTGGAGACGCGCGCGGAGTATCGCTTCCTGCGCGGCATCGGCGCCGACGCCGTGGGCATGTCCACCGTGCCGGAGGTGATCGTCGCCAGGCAAGTGGGCTTCCAGACCTTCGGCATGACGGTGGTCACCGACATGTGCCTTCCCGACGCGCTGGAGGAGGCCGACATCCACAAAATCATCGGCGTCGCCAACAGGGCCGAGCCGAAGCTGGCGAAGGTGGTCGAAAAACTCGTCGGCAAGATCTGAGGGATCCATGTGCACCGGTCGACGGACCGCCCGATGAAGCCAAACAAACTGATCACGGATGCCGTGACTTTACGCCCGACGAATACATCCTGACCGAGACGCCCTTCCAGCGCATCGAGCTGACGGCGCATCTGCTCCTCCGTTTTGCGTGATCGTTTTCGTCATCGCGAATGCACGACTATGTTGCGGTTTTCCATGGGAATCGAAACCCGCGCTCCGCCTTGCCGTTCCGACTCGACGAAGGCCATGCCGAGCTCAAGCGCCATGCGGCCGTCCTCGCCGGTGGAGCGGGTGTCTTCGCCGGTCTGGATGGCATGGACCAGGTCGTCCACGGCGGCAAGGGTCATGCTCTCGACCTCGGTGGGGAAGGGCAAGTCGGCGCGCTGGAGCGTCGCGATCTCGGGGACCTCCTCCCACACGGGGCCGTCCTTGAACTCGGGCCGCTCCCACTCCTGCAGCGTCCACAGCTCCCAGTCCACCCCGTTGTTCATGACGCGGATCACACCGTCCTCGCAGACGATCTCCTGATCGAAGAGCGGCGGCTTGGCCGTGCTGCCGTGGACGAAGGCGGTGACACCGTTCCTGTATCGGATGAACCCCACGGCGGCCACGTCCTCGGTGTACTCTGCCGCCGATCGGTCGAAGCCCGAAGACGTGACGCAGGCCTGGACGAAGTCGGGCGCCGCACCGGCATACATGTTGAGCAGGTCGAAGCTGTGGGTGCCGGTGTGGAAGAGCTCGTTCGTGTGGATCGTGTGGAGGGCGACAAGTCTGCCGATGGCGCCGGAGCGGATGAAGTCCACGGCGGCGATGTGGACGTTGTGCCAGCGGCGCAGGTGCCCGATCGTCAGGTGCGCCCCGGCCTTCCGGCAGGCGGCGACGGCGCGGTCGGCCTCTTCGAGGGAAAGGGCGATGGCCTTCTCGCAGTAGATCCCCCTCACGCCATGCTCAGCGGAGAAGAGGGTGATGGGCGCGTGGAGATCGGCATGGGTCGTGATGGAGACGATGTCGGGGTTTTCTTTCTCGATCATCTCCCGCCAGTCGAGATAGCCCTTCGGCACGTTCCATTTTTTGCGAAAGCGATCCACCGATTCCTGGCGCCGGGCGCAGCAGGCGACCATCTCCGTCTCGGGGCAGGCGTCGAACGCCGCGCCGTGGGAGTAGGGCAGCTTGATCGCCGGGTAGTGCTCCACCTCCCGGTCGATGAACCCCGCCATCCGCCCGCAGCCAACCATCGCAACACGCAGCGCCATGTGAATCCTCCTTCGTGTGTAACCCAAGTGCCACGTGATTATGCCCGTGCGGTCCGGGAAGGGTCAAGCAGAAACCGCTGCGCTCCGGACAGGCCTGGCATATGGCTTGATGCCGCCGGGACTGTGTGCTAATCTGTTGCCAGAAATCTGGACCCCAGGCTGAAGGAGTCAACTATGGCGGAACAAATCAACATCGGCATCGTCGGCGCGTGCGGGCGGGGAAAATCCTTCAGGACGGCATGTGAGGCGCATCCCTCGCTGAACATCCATGCCGTCTGCGACATGAACACCGAAAAGCTTGACGAGGCAAAGGCAAATCTCGGGGCGGATGAGAAGTATCTTGATTATGACGAGATGCTGGAGAAGTCGGACATCCAGGCCGTCATCGTCGCCACGCCCATGCACTTTCACGTACCCATGTCCATCGCGGCGCTGAAGCGCGGCCTGCACGTCCTGAGCGAGGTGCCGGCGGCCGTGTCCATCGAGGAGAGTAAGGAGCTCGTTCGGGCGTGCAAAGAATCGGACGGCGTCTACATGATGGCCGAGAACGCCTGTTACATGAGGCATAACGCCATCGTTCGTGAGTTGGTCCGCAAGGGGCTCTTCGGCGAGACGTTCTATGCCGAAGGCGAGTACCTGCACGAGTTGAAGGAGCTGAACGAGGTCACCACGTGGCGGCGCAAGTGGCAGACGGGCATCAACGGCATTACCTACGGCACGCACAGCCTCGGGCCGATCCTCCAGTGGATGCCGGGCGACCGGGTGGTGTCGGTCAGTTGCGCCGGCAGCGGGCGCCACTACAAGGACCCGCGCGGGAATATTTACGAAAATGAAGATTCATGTGTCATGCTGTGCAAGATGGCCAAGGGCGGTCTCGTGAAGATACGCGTAGACATGATCTCGGATCGGCCCCATGGCATGAATTGCTACTCCCTGCAGGGCGTGGACGGCTGCTTCGAGTCGTCGCGCGGGTTCGGCGAGAGGCACAAGATATGGCTGCGCTGCCTGTCCGAAAAACCCGAGTGGCACGACCTGACCGAACTGGAGAAAGAACACCTGCCCGAGTACTGGCGCACCGCCTCCGAAACGGCCAAGAAGGCCGGGCACGGTGGGGGGGACTATTTCGAGATCATGGATTTCTGCGATGCCATCACCGGCAAGACGCCCTGTCCCATCGGGATTCACGAGGCCATGGACATGACGCTGCCGGAACTGGTCAGCCAGAACTCGATCCAACAGGACGGTGCATGGCTGCCCGTGCCGGATTCAAGGGAGTGGTGATACAAATCGGGGACAGTATACTTTATTCCTCGCATGGCATGATCCTGCGGGGGAGTTGAGGAATGGCGGAGCGGGTCGTTCAATTGAATATACTGTCCCCGATTAGTCGATTAGGACACATTTGAGTTGACAACGCAGCCTGCAAGGCGTATACTAAAGAAGTTGTAGCAGGACATTCGGCCGGTCACACGCGAGCGGAGAGGTGGCTGAGTGGCTGAAGGCGACAGGTTGCTAACCTGTTGAGGGGAAAACTTCCCCTCCCCGGGTTCGAATCCCGGCCTCTCCGCCAGTACCATTTGCCCCAGTCCTAACTCCTTTGACGCCTTTGCTTTCCATCTTTCACTCCTTTTCACAAAACCGAATTGTCCTCATTTTGTCCTTGTCGGCGATTCTCCTGTTTGTTTTCAATTGCTTGGGTGAGCCGAGACATAGCCTCTTGCGATTCATCGTGAGAAAGGTGAAAATAGCGAAGGACCATGTCCAGAGAGCCATGGCCAACCCATTCCATTATCGTGGTCGGACTCGTCCCCCCGGTCGCACACATCGAGATAAAATAGTGCCTGAACGTGTGAAGGTGGCCTTCGGGTATGTCCAGGCGCTTCAGAATCGTCTTGAGACGGGATAGTGCCCGCCGCTCCGAGATCTGATGATCCCCTCTCGGATATTGTCGGCTCGCCGGCGCTGTGAAGACCCACTTGGATTTTCGGGGCAAGCTTGACAGGGCCTCCCGTACGCGTGGCAACATGGGGACTTCACGCCCTTCACCGGTCTTGGGCTGCCAACCCTCCTTCTCCCTGACAATGATCACATTCCGGTCGAAATCTACATCTTTCCATCGCAACCATTTCAACTCACCGATCCTTAGGCCGCTATACGCAAGAACCAGATAGATGACGTTGAACGGCTCAGCCGCTGTGTCGATAATGCGTTCCAACTGCTGTTCGGAGAAGCATGGCTGCGTCTGCGGCTTCGGCTTTTTCATCTTGTAGCCCCGCAAGGGATTCTGGCTGATCAAGGCACGGGATGCGCTGAAGTTTGCCAGTTGCCGTAAGAGCGTAATTTCGTGATAGAGCGTTGCGGCGGCGACGCTCTTCGATCTGCGTTCAGTTGCGTAACTATCGACCATGTCCAATGTCGCGTCCTCAAGGACGCGCACCCCTCTCTCGGCAAAAAATCGCTCGAACCTGTCAAGCTCGGGCCGATATCGCTTCAAGGTGCTTGGACGTCGTCCCGCTGTTTCAAGATACGCGAGATACTTCGCAGTGACTTCCTGAATTCCGTGCGATGACGGCTTCCTCTGGAATTGGCTGACACTGATCTTGACTCTTGCCATGATTCGTTTCCTTCGTTTTCGATAGTTCGGTTTGCCTCCGGGAAATGGGGGAGGATCGACAGCCCCTTGCCGATCCTCTGTCGCAGGGATGTGCTCAGTTTCGGCCCCCCCTCGACCTTCGGGATGATGAGGATTGTGGCGCCAGGCTGAACGACAGTATCCAGCGTCGCCGCAGCACCGTTCACCCGGAGATTACCGAGGCGGTCGATGCCGCCGTAGTGTTCCTCAGCCGCATCGAGCAGACTGCCGTCCTGTCCGATGACCTTGCCCGATCCTTCTGCGCTGAACACGTCGCGGACCGTTCCACCATCTCGAACTTCCACTGTGATGGGTTCCCCTGCCAATCTGAAGATTTCGACTCTCGTCCTTTTCCTTCCTTTCCGTTTTTTTCGAGTACGAAAGAAAAGAGCCCCGTAAGCATCCTTTCCTCAGACGATCCTGATCGTAAGGATGAAGATGCGTTGGCGCAGTACCTGATACTCTACGGCCTTTGCTTCGTGGACAAGAAGACAATTCAGCAGCGCAAGGACGATTTGACCGGGCCTCCTTCGGGGGGGGGCAGCGCCGAAGAGCGCTCGGGAGAAAAGGCCAAAGCAGGTACCGTATCCGTCTCTCGAAATAACGAGCAAAGGTGGTGAGAGTAACGTCATTGATTTTGAGGAGACCATTCAGAGCCCTTACGATACGCCGCTCGAGGAATCGCTTCAGGCGGAGCTTGCCGAAAAGGCAAGAGATCTGGTATCCGAGGTAAGGTCAACACTTAGTTCGAGGAAGCAAGACCTTCTGGATGGCCTCATGGCGGGAGAGAGCCCCGAGGAGCTCGAAAAGCGTCTTGGGAAACTGCCGGGCAAGTCGATTCGCACGGAGATCGCTACTCTCAAGAAGAAATTGAAACGGAAGCTGCTGGCCGCTGATCCCTCTGTTGCGCGCGACTTTGCGTAGTTGTGCATTCCCGCGCTGTGTGCCTTTGCACTTTACAGTGGGCATCCTTCTCGGAAAACCAGAAAACGTGTGCCCCCCCATCCGAGGATGGCTATTCCTTTCCTTGTACCCCGATCCATCGCTCGTAAAGTAGCTTGCCCAATAGGCGAGCGAATCTCATCTGCGCTTCGTTGAGCGCCGGTTTCCCCGAGGTGGCATCTGATTGGCCATCGCTATCATGGTATTCACAAGACTTTCGATCTGTTCGCGATCGTGAGTGTTTTGTCATGGGAATGCTCTCCTAACCCGGACAACGGGTGTAAGCGCTAACGAGGCCTGCCGGGGCAGTGCGGACCACAGCCCCGGCAATCTCTGATCAGCGCGCTGCTGTCAGCGTCGAAAGACCCTCCTATTCCGCGTTGTCGCGGGCATCATGCCCCAAGGCTTTCGTCTGACAGGCAACTTTTTGGTCGTGCTGCCATGTGCAGTTCTTGTTGCTGCCGGTGCCTGAACTCAACACGTGGCGCGCCGCGGCGAACATGTCGCGGATTTTGTCTCGAATAGCGTCACAGTTCCCCGCGACGGATTCATTGACTTCAGCCTCGACACGAGCAGTCACGTCCTCGCCGCCGCGCCCGGTTTGTCGACTCATGGTCTCGTTGACAGTGATCGTCATCTTCGACATCTCTTGCTCCTACTTGGTTGTTTGTTGCCTCATGGCCAACCGCCCCGTCTGACCGTTCCGCTTCGCCTTGTCCCTATGGTTTTGTTCCCCCGTGGACTTTCTTGTCCTGGGACATCAGTGCAATGCATCCTCTTGGAATTCCGCCCAGTGATCCCTGAGTCGATTCATCCGCTGCGTTACGGCCGGCCGACGGAGGCCGACGGCGTGCGCCGCTTCGGACCGGCGATACCCCTTGGCGAGCAGACCCGCGATTTTCTGGTCTCTCTGCGATTGCAGTGAGATAAAATCGCCCCAGTCGATCTCGAAGGCTATACGATCCGCCAGCGACCAGCCGTTCTTGCGATCCTCAAGCAGGTCGGACAGGTCGTTCTCGCTAAGCGACAGCGGCGGAGAAATTTCCCCCGTTCGTGCGGCAAGAACCTCGTATTTCGATTGACGAGACCCGATCCATCGGCCGCTGAGTGTCATCTTTGCGCCATAGAACGCCAAGGTGCTCGCGGTGACTCTCTTGTTGCGGCGCACAGCGGACAGGAAGAGAAGAAAGGCGTGATGGTGGAATTAGCGACAAGGGAACTGGGCCGACCGTTGAGCCGGTTCTCTGCAGAAGCGGAAAGAGCTAAACGTCCCTCACTATATTATGACGCATTTTCCGCTTTTTTTAAGCTATCCCAAACGTCGCATGGTTGGTGAGAAATGGCGGGGATCGAATAGGCGGGTTCTCTGAGCAGAGCCAGAAAAAGCTAAATTTCCCTCACTGTATTATGACGCGTTTTTCGCTATAATTAAGCAACCCACTCTTTCGTCAGCACCATTCTGTATCCATGCAGTTCGTGACCGCCGGACGCTTGAGTTTCGGTAAGGTCCTGCCTCAGAATATCTGCGTTGACGATGCTTTTTAAAAGACAGTTTCCACGTCCATTCGAGAAAAACTGTGAATTTGGCGAAAGTGGGGTATCCCCTTGGCACCCGTTGGCCCAAGATGTCATTATTGAACTAAATCGCTTTGCGCTGGCTTGGTCGTCGTCGGATGTGTCAAGAGCACAGCCCGTCCCCGGGACGTCCGCGTGGTAGCAGAAGTTGTGCCACTGATGTATTCACGCGAATGCGAAAGGGATGGAAGGAGTGGAATGGCCGCAGACTATTTCTTCGGCTCCGGCATCTTGGCGCGGAGCTCTTCCAAGAGTTCGGGGGGCATTTCTACGCCCAGCTTCCTACATTCACTCACGCATTTCCACGCTTGGGCATAGTCACCCTTGGCAATGTGCGCTCCGATCAGGGCAGCCCATGCATCCGCATCTTTCGGGGCCAGAGACACGGCCTTTCCGTACGCTTCGATTGCCTTGTCCCATTGGCCGAGCTCCTTGTAGGTGGACCCAAGGTTGCCCCAGGCACTGGCAACACCAGGGCTGATGGCGATGCTTTTCCTGATCGCCTCCTCTGCTTTATCCAGTTTGCCTTGATCGCCATAAGCAACCCCGAGGTTTTCCCAAGCCATTGCAAGCTTAGGCTCGATCGCGAGTGCCTTCTTGTAGCACCGGATCGCGTCGTGGAGCTTTTCCTGCTGGTGAAACACCGTTCCCAGGCCGCCCCAGGTCTTTGCATGATCAGGACGGGCCTCGAGGGACTTCTTGAACACCTTCTCCGCTTCTGCCAGTCTGTCTTGTTTCTGGTAGATGACCCCCAGAATGGCGAGTGTCTCACCAATATCCGGGGAATTCCCATCGGCCAGAGATCTCTCCAATGCCGGGACTGCCTTGTTCAAATCATTCTGCTCCAAATGGGCCATGCCAAGGGCCCTCCACGCCGCATAGTTGTCCGGAGCGATGTCCAACGCTTTCCTGTAGGCGTCAACCGCCTCCGAGAAATTCCCCTGTGCGGCCTGAACACGGCCAAGGCCATACCATGCCAGGGCCGATTTTGGTTCAAGTTCCGCCGCCTTCTGAAATGCTTTCGCCGCGTCATCAAATCGGCCCTGCGCAAGCTCAATATCGCCGAAACCCTCCCAAAGCGCCGCTTCTTTCGGGTTCAGGTCCAGAGCGGTTCTGGCCGTCATTAACGCTTTCTCTTGTTTTCCCTGTGTCTTATATGCCAAAGCCATATCTATCCACGCCCCCGCCAGATTGGGGTTGTGCCTTACCGCAGATTCATATGCTCTCACTGCCTCTCCGGGTTTCCCGAGGCCAGCATAGATGCGCCCAATGTGCCACCAACTGTCGGCGCACGATGGGTCGATCTCAACAGCTCGTCGAAACGCCTTAATCGCGTCTTCAAGTTTGTGCTGATTGGCGTATGCTCTCCCAAGTCCCTGCCATGCAGCGGCATCCCTTTCATTTGTTGTTAGCGCCCTCCTGAACGCAGTGACAGCCTTCCCAGGCTTCTGCAGACCTTCGTAGGCCCAGCCCAGGCGCACCCACACCACGCCAGTCTCCGGGCGAAGATCCAACGCACGCCTCAGCGCTTCAACCGATTTTTCGTAATATCCGTGGCGCAGACACGCCTTGCCCAGTTCGTGCCAAAACAACGGAGTGCCCGGGTTTGCTTCCGCCGCCATCCCGTACGCTTTGATGCCCCTCGCTGCCTTACCTTGTGTTTCGAGGGCATAGCCCAGAGTACAGCACAATATGCCCAGGAACTGCCGTTTTGTCAGTTTCCCGGTACTGAACGGATAGACAAGCGTACGCTTGGCCACGAGTTTATGGTCGGATGTCCCCGCCGTAAGACGCGCCTTGCCCTCCTTCTGCAGGTTCAGCAAAGTTCGCCGCTTGCCCTCCTCGTACCCCACAAACACAGCACCGGCGATTTGCACGGGAAAGAAATCAAAAGCCATTCTTTCCCCGAGGCCGATGTACAGAGCCAACAGGGCCCGATCAGAGCCCCTTTTCCGGTCAATGAGACCATGAAGGAAAAGCGAGCTGCCCCCCCCCCATTCCCAAGAAAACTTTTTCTCTTTGAAGATGTATTCATTGATGACTTTTGTAGCATGATCTGGCGCGGTGTTGTCGCCAAGTCTTGATTTGAGGTCTCGCGCCATTCCGTCAATAGCGTTGAGATACCTGTCAACATCCACCGACGGATCGAATTCCCTGCCAATCAGCAATGCGCCCCGGCCAACGTCGATTTCGCCCTCAGGCAACTTGAGCATCTCACCGATGGTCTTGGCTTGAAGGCCCTTCCGGCCTCGGTTCGCTAGTGGGATGACGGTCGCCTCCTGCGCAACCGCAACGGGAGACAATAGCCATGCCACAACTGCGGATAGCACCGCAATAAGGGGCAAAGCAGGAGAAGCAACTATATTTCGGTTCGTCATCTGTCTCATATCGTAAGCGTATGAGCCACAGGGCCCAAGGGCGGGGAAATCGGTGACGGTATACTATTTAAGATGAAAATAACCCTTCCATACCCAAACGCTCCTTGTCCTTGAGGAGTATACCGTACGCCTG
>JAADGH010000198.1 GCA_013152475.1 Planctomycetota bacterium | reverse complement strand
CCGCCTTCAGCGCGCGGGTGAGACTGCCCCAGTTCGGCTCGTCGTCGAAGTTGTACATCGTGTCGGCGAAGTAACACCCGTCCACCCACCACCCGTGCACGTTCTCGCCCCAGCGCAGCGACCATTCCGTGAGGACCTTGTTCCACATGACCTGGAACTCGGCCAGGCGATGGCCGGGGTCGTGGTGGTTGTTGACCCACTTGAGCGCCTTCGCCGCGTTTGGCTCGTTCGGCGCGCCGCCGGTGGTATAGACCATCAGTCGGACGCCATGTGGCTTCAGGGCCTCGGCGATGTCCATGATGAGATCGCGCCTGGAGCACCTGCTCGGCTGCAGGCCGGTTAGCTCATCGTAGGTCGCATTGGGAGCGCAGTAGTGTCCCGTGTTCTGCCCGACGGTGAGTAACAGGTAGCCTGCTCCTGTTGAGGCGATCTGTTCGACAAGGCCGTCGAGGTCGAAGGCATCGACCTGCGCGTTCCAGGCCTCGGCACTGATGTCAAATGCGTCGCCCCCGTCGCCGGGGAGTCCGGCGAGATAGTGGCACATAATCCCCCAGCCTGCTTCACGGAACCATTGGGTGTTGCTGCCGGTCATTGGTATTCTCCAAGAAAAATGGTAACCATTTAGCCAAGTGGAGGGTCATTGCCACAGGGGGTGTGCCACGCTCAAGCTCCGGCTTGAGCGTGCAGGCGTCGGGCGGTTCGCAAGACACGCTCAAACAAGTTTGAGCGTGGCACCTGGCGTTCTCCAAGAAGGACACATCGTCTTCGGCTTGTGACGAAAGGCTTACCCATCGTGTTGTTTCCGCAGTTCGATCAGTTCGGGATACTTCTCGTCTGTGTCTCCGCACTCCTCCTTGAGCTTGTCAAGCTGATCGCGCAGGTCCTTGATGACATCCGCATACGCCGGGTCCTCGTACACATTCTTCAGTTCGAAGGGATCCTTCTCCAGATCGTACAGCTCCCAGGCCGCCGGGGTCGGGTCGGGCATGGCGCCCGACGCATCGAGCGGCAGGCCGTAGAAGAAGATCAGCTTGTATCGCTGCGTACGGATGCCGTAGTGGGCGGGGTTGCGATGGCTTGCCATGTGCATCCAGTATCGGTAGTACATCGACTCCCGCCAATCGCTCGGCGTGCTGCCCGCGAGGTTTGCGCGGAAGCTCCGGCCCTGCATCTCCGGATGCGTTTTGCGCCCGGCGTAGTCCAGGAACAGCGGTGCGAAGTCGAGATTGAGGACGATGTCCCTGTTCGTCGTTCCCGCCGGAATCTCCGCCGGGTGGCGGACGACGAAGGGCATCTGCAGCGACTCCTCGAAGATCCAGCGCTTGTCGTAGTAGTCGTGCTCGCCGAGGAACATGCCCTGGTCGGAGGTGTAGATGACCACCGTGTCCTCCGCCAGCCCTTCCTTGTCCAGGTAGTCGAGCAGGCGGCCGACGTTCTCGTCGATGGCGCGGACGCAGCGCAGGTAGTCCTTGAGATATTTCTGGTAGGCCGCCTTGCGCTTCTCATTCGCGTTCATGCCGGTGGTATCCAGCTTCCCCGTGGGCCACTCCTTTGGGCGCGGGTCCGTACCGTCCATGCGCTCGGCCAGCTCGAGCATGCCGGTGCCGAGGTCACGGGTGGCGACCGAGCGATGCGACTTGTCCTCCCACAGGCTGTCGGGCTCCGGAATCTCCACACCATCGAAGACATCCTCGTGGCGCGGCGGATACTGCCACGCGCCGTGCGGTGCCTTGTGATGGCACATCAGGAAGAAGGGCTTGCTTCGGTCGCGATTCTTCAGCCAATCGAGGGACAGGTCCGTGATGACATCGGTGACATATCCCTCGTAGACCTCGCCGCCCTTGTTGAGGTCCTGCCACTCCTTGCCCTTCTCCTTGAGCCGCGGGTTGAAGTAGAGGCCCTGGCCCGGGAGCACGTTGTAGTAGTCGAAGCCCTGCGGTTCCGTGTGCAGGTGCCACTTGCCGACGATGGCCGTGGCATACCCCGCCTCCTGCAGCAGGCGGGCCACGGTCAGATGGTCGGGGTCGAAATCGTCGCGCAGCGTGTAGACGCCGTTCACGTGGCTGTGCTGCCCCGTGAGGATCACTGCTCGGCTGGGGGTGCAGATGGAGTTCGTGCAGAAGCAGTGATCGAGCCGCACGCCCTCCCGGGCAATGCGGTCGATGTTCGGCGTCGGCGCGATTTCCGCCAGGCGCGAGCCGTAGCAACTGATCGCGTTCGCCGCGTGGTCGTCGGACATGATGTACAAAATATTGGGACGTCGATCTGCCATGCTTCCTCCTGCTGATGAACCATTGCTTGGAAGGCAATGTAACATCCACGGCGAGTGATGTCCAGTGTCCTGCTTTGTCGCTTGACACCACGTGCGGCCTGGAGTAGAACCCACCGGCGGATTTGACCCAGAACTCTTGGAGAGAAAGAGTCGCCTATGTTCATCGACATTCACGTTCATGTCACCCGCACCCGAGGCGTCCTGCGAAAAGACGGGACGACTTATTGCACGCCTGACGAGCTGGTGGGACGCCTGGATCACTACGGCATCGACAAGGCCGTCGTCATGTGCGGGGTCTGCCCCGAGTGCCGCCACCGCTACGTGCCGCCGGAGGATGTAATCGAGGCGTGCGAAAGGCACCCCGACCGCCTGATTCCCTTCGGTCTGATCGATCCACGCCAGGAGAACAACAGCCCCAGCGCCGACTTCTCCCGCTACCTGGAGTATTTCAAGGCCGCCGGATGCAAGGGCATGGGCGAGCTCATCGCGAATCTATGGTTCGATGACCCGCTGGTCTGGAACCTGCTGCGCCAGTGCGCCGAGCAGGAGATGCCGGTGACATTCCACGTCGGCCCGAGATTGGGCGGGTGCTACGGCCTGGTGGACGATCTCGGCCTGCCGCGACTGGAAAAGACGCTGAAGGAATTTCCAAACCTGACCCTCATCGGCCACTCCCAGCCCTTCTGGGCGGAGATCAGTGGCGATCTGACCCAAGAGACGCGCGGCGGATACCCCAAGGGCAAGGTGACCCCCGGCGGACGGCTGGTGGAGGTCTTCGAGCGATGCGAGAACCTTTACGGCGATCTCTCAGCGGGCAGCGGCCACAATGCAGTCAGCCGCGATCCGGAGTTCGGCTATTCGTTCCTGGACCGCTTCCAGGATCGCCTGCTCTTCGGCACCGACATCTCCGGGCCGAAGACGCCGGCGCCGCTCATCGGCTTCCTGAACGAAGCCGTCGAGGGTGGGCACATCTCGCGGGAGGTCTACGAGAAGATCAGTTGGCGCAACGCGGACCGGCTGCTCGGGCTGGGGATCGCGTAGCCACGTGCCAACGCGGCTTACTCAAACACCAGCGTCCCGAAGAACTGCGGCATGTGGAAGCGCGGCCGCGGGAAGTCCACATAGGACCACGTGAGCCAGTGGGGGTGCGACGTGGCGTCGGCGCACTTGTAGAGATTGGCCCGCCATGTCACGCCGGGTGCGGGTTTGGTCGCCTTTGGGCAATACTTCTTGATGAGGTCGAAGGGGAAGCGATACTCCAGCGTCCACGTCGTGGGCTTCGTGATTTCCGGCTCAACGATCTTGGGCAGGGAGTGGCCGACCTGGATCTTCGCGCAATCCGCCGGATCGACCCGCACGCCCTTCTTTCCGTCGGGGTGCCAGCCGAGGAGGATCGTCCCGCCGCAGTTGACCTCGGTGTTGAAGTAGCTCAGGCCGATGTCTGTGCCGGGAGTGAAAAAGAACTCGACGCAGCTGTCGCGGCAGACCGAATCGTTCGTCTTCTTCGCAACGGCCCGGACGTAGCGGTCCTCGACGCGGAAGATGACGTAGATCGCTTGATCGTCATAGGCGAGCTTCGCCTGGACCTTGGGGCGATGGTCGGGCTTCTCGCCCATGTAGCCGCCGAGTGTGAGCGCCTTGACGGCCTGCCACTCGGGCTTGTCCCAGTTTGCGTCGATCTGGATGGGTTTGCCGAGTTTCGCGACGTGATAGGTCTTTGGTTTCTTCTCCATTGCCTTGTCCTTCGCTGAATCCGGGCCGCTCGCACAGCCAACCAGGCACAGGGCCGCAACCACACACACCAAATGCTTCTTCATTCTCTACTCCTATCCTATCAACCCGTTCAGAAAGGCATGGGCTTCCTTCAGCGATGCCAGCCGCTCATCAGGTGTCTCGCCGGGGGCGCGCTCGATGGAGATGTGCCCCTCGTATCCGCCGCTCCGCAGCGTCGGGAGGATCTCTGCATAGGGCACGTCGCCCTCACCGACGTTCGGGAAGTCGCGGCAGTCCTTGCCGCCCACATGGTCCTTGGCATGGACGTGGCCGATGTAGGGCACGAGCTTCTCCAGCCCGTCCACCGGCGATGCACCTTCGTAAAAATCAATATTCGCCGGGTCGTATCCGATCCTGATGTTCGGGTGGTTCAGGCGCTTCATCAGGGCGAGCGAGCTCGGGACCGTGCCCGTCAGGCCGCCGTGGGTCTCGATGCAGATGGTGACGCCCCGCTCGGCGGCGGCATCGCCGGCCCGGGCCATGTTCTCGTAGAAGAGGGCCGTCTCGCGCTCGATGGTCTCGGCGTCCTTGTCCTTGGTTGCGAGGCTGCCGGTGTCGAAGACGGATACACCCAGCTTCGCGGCGCCGTCGAGTTTCTTCACCAGCAGATCAAGCCCGTCCTCCGCCAGGACGTTCGACCCACCGCCGGCGGCGATGGGTGCCAGACCGTGCTCGGCCAGTGTATCCTTCATTGCCTTCGCATCGGCGTCGGTCATGGTTTCCAACTGGCAGGGCATCTTCTCCGGTCGGAAGTAGAGGGCGATTTGCGTGATCCCCGCTGCCGAGATATGCTTTACGGCCTCATCAAAATCCGCGCCGCAGAGGCTGAAGGCGGCGAGTGGGTTGGACATGGTTCATCTCCCTGAACTGGGATGGGGAACAAGAGATGGCGGGCCAATAGCCCGACGATATGCTGCGTGGATTCCCGCTTTCGCGGGAATGACGGTGTACGCCTCTTCCTTCATGATTCATGATTCATCATTCGACGTTCATCATTCATCATTCTCTTTTCCCCTCCAGGTCCGCGTAGTTCTTCTTCAGCGTATCGAGCTGGGCCTCGAGCTCGGCCAGCCGGTCGCGCTCGCGCTGGACGATGTCAGCCGGGGCCTTGCTGACGAAGTTTTCGTTGCTCAGCTTGCCGTTCACGATGGCAAGCTGCTTCTCCACCTTCTCGATGCGCGAGTGCAGGCGGGTCTTCTCGGCCTCAAAGTCGATCAGCCCCTCTAACGGCACGAAGACCTGGATCTGGCCCACGACCTCGACGGCCGATGACTCGGGCTTGGCCAGGTCCACCCCAATCTCCATATCGCTCAGGTTTGCCATGCGGCAGACGAACTCCGCATCATCGGATAGCCGCTTGGCAGTGGCCTCATCGGGCGCGGACACAACGGCCTCCACCTCGGCCTTGTCCTGGACGTTCATCTTGCTCCGGATGTTCCGCACGCCGCGAACGATGGACTGGAGCAGATCCATCGTCTCTTCCGCCTCAGCGTCCTTTTCAGCCGCCTTTACTTCCGGCCACGAGGCGAGCATGATGGATGCCACGTCATCAGGCTCCAGTTTGCCGGCCCTCTTCTTCAGGGCCTGCCAGAGTTCCTCCGTCACGAACGGCATGAAGGGATGGAGCAGCCGAAGGATGCCGTCGAGCACCCGGGCGAGCCTGTGCTGCGCGCCGGTTCGCACGTCGCCGCCCTCGTTGAGCCGGGGCTTGACGATCTCCACATACCAGTCGCAGAAGTCGTGCCAGGCAAAGTCATAGATCGCACCGGTGGCGTCGTTGAAGCAGTACTGGTCCAGGCTGGTTGTCACCTGCTCCACCACGGTATGGAGCCGGCTGAGGATCCAGCGATCCTCGATGGTCTCCGCCTTCGGAGCGTCACCGCTCAGCTCATCCATGTTCATCAGGACGAATCGCGCGGCGTTCCACATCTTGTTCGCGAAGTTCCGGCCGTACTCGAACTTCGACGGCGAGAGCTTCACGTCCTGCCCCTCCACCGTGAGCGAGATAAGGCTGAACCGCACGGCATCGGCCCCGTAGCCGGGGTGTTCCTCCCCGCGATCGACGCCGCCCTCGATCATGACGATCGGGTCGATGCCGTTGCCGAGGGACTTCGACATCTTCCGCCCTTCCTCGTCGAGGATGGTGCCGTGGATGTAGACGTGGGCGAAGGGGATTTTCTTCATTATGAACAATCCCATCATCACCATTCGCGCCACCCACAGGTAGATGATGCCCCGGTCGGTGACGAGCACGGACGTGGGGTAGTAGCAGTCCAGCTCCGGCGTCTGCTCCGGCCAGCCCAGCGTGGAGAAGGGCCAGAGGTCGCTGCTGAACCATGTATCGAGGACGTCCTCGTCCTGGCGGATGTTCTTGCTCTTGCACTCGGCGCACTCCGTCGGGTCGGTGCGCGGCACTATCGTCGCGCCGCAGTCGTCGCAGTACCAGGCCGGAATGCGGTGGCCCCACCAGAGCTGGCGGGAGATGCACCAGTCGCGCACGTTCTCCAGCCACTGCATATAGACGTGGGTCCATCGCTGCGGGAAGAGGGTCACGCGCCCGTCCTTTGTGGCCTGGATCGCCTCGGCGGCCAGGGGTTTCATTTTTACAAACCACTGGTCGGAGAGGTACGGCTCGATCACGTCATGGCAGCGGTAACAGTGCGCCACGGAATGGGTATACGGCTCGATGGCGTGAATGAGTTTCTTGAGTTTCAGCTCCTGGACCAGCGCCTCGCGGCACTCGTAGCGGTCCTGGCCGTTGTAGTCGCCGGCGTTTTCGTTCATCGTGCCGTCTTCGTTCATGACGATGACCTGCTCCAGGTCGTGCCGCAGGCCGATCTCGAAGTCGTTCGGGTCGTGGGCGGGGGTCACCTTCACCGCGCCGGTGCCGAACTCAGGATCGACGAAATCGTCGGGGATGATGGGAATCTCCCGCCCGACGACGGGCAGGATCAGCGCCTTGCCGATCAGGTCCTTGAAGCGCTCGTCCTTCGGGTTTACGGCGACGGCGGTGTCGCCGAGCATGGTCTCGGGCCGGGTGGTGGCCACGGTTACGTGCAGGTGCGGCTCGTCCTTGAAGGGGTATCGGATGTGCCAGAGATGTCCCTCGTGGTCCTCGTACTCCAGCTCGTCGTCGCTCAGGGCCGTGTGGCAGCGGGGGCACCAGTTGATGATGTACTTGCCCTTGTAGATCAGGCCCTTCTCATAGAGCGTGACGAAGGCCTCGCGCACGGCGGCCGACAGCCCCTCGTCCATGGTAAACCGCTCGCGGGCCCAGTCGCACGAGGAGCCGAGCTTCTTGAGCTGGCTTGTGATGCGGGCGTGGTAGACGTCTTTCCACGTCCACACCTCCTCGACGAACTTCTCCCGGCCCAGGTCGTGGCGGGTGAGTTTTTTCTTGGCGAGTTCCTTCTCCACCACGTTCTGCGTGGCGATGCCGGCGTGGTCGGTGCCGGGCATCCACAGGGCGTTGAACCCCTGCATCCGCTTCCACCGGATCAGGATGTCCTGGATCGTGTTGTTGAGGGCGTGGCCCATGTGGAGCGCGCCGGTGACGTTGGGCGGGGGGATGACGATGGAATACATGGGCCTGGCGGGGTCCGGCTCGCTGTGAAAGAGGCCGTTCTCCTCCCAGAACTTGTACCACTTCTCCTCGATGTCCTTGGGGCTGTACCGGGTTGGCAATTCGTTCGTCATCGTTCCCTATCGCTTCGACCGTGTCCCGTCTTTCAAGAGCTTGTATTCCACACTGTCCACCAGCGCCTGCCAGCTTGCCTCGATGATGTTCTCGGACACGCCGACCGTGCCCCACACGTCCTTGCGGTCGCGCGATTGGATTACGACGCAGACGCGCGCCGCCGTGGCGGCCCTCGGGTTGATGACGCGCACCTTGAAGTCCACCAGGCGGACCTCCCGTATGGCGGGATAGAACTCCCGCAAGGCGTTGCGCAGCGCGCCGTCGAGGGCGTTCACCGGGCCGTCGCCCTCGCTGACGGTCAGCTTCACCTCGTTGCCCACGCGGATCTTTACCGTGGCCTCGGTGACGGGCTGGCCGTTTTCGCGTTTTTCAATAATCACCCGGAAGCCTTCCAGGTCGAAGAAGCCGCGATGCCTGCCGATTTCCTTGCGGACCATCAGTTCGAAGCTCCCCTCTGCGGCCTCGAACTCATACCCCTCGTGCTCCCTCTCCTGCACCTTGCGGAGGATCCGGTTTGTCACATCGCCCTTTCGCTTCAGGCCGAATTTCTTCACCTTCTCCACCACGGTGGACCGGCCGGCCAGGTCGGAGAGCAGCAGCCGGCGTTCGTTGCCCACGCTCTCCGGCGGCACATGCTCGTAGGTGCGCGGGTTTTTCAGGATGGCGTCGATGTGCTGCCCGCCCTTGTGGGCGAAGGCGCTGAGCCCGACGAAAGGCTGGTGCATCCGCGGCACGATGTTGCACACCTCGGAGACGAAGCGCGACAGGTCCGTCAGCTCGTCGAGCTTCCGCGCGGCTGTGCACTTCAGGTTCCTCTTCAGGGCCAGGTTCGGGATCACGCTGCACAGATCGACGTTCCCGCACCGCTCGCCGATGCCGTTGACGGTCCCCTGCACGTGCGTGGCCCCGGCGCTGACGGCCGCCAGGGTGGTGGCGACGGCCAGGTTCGCGTCGTTGTGGGTGTGGATGCCGAGGGGGATGTCCAGGACCTTGCGGACCTCTGCCGCGGCCCGCTGCACGTCCTCCGGCAGGCTGCCGCCGTTGGTATCGCAGAGGACAACGGTCTGCGCCCCCGCCTCGGCGGCGGCGACGGCGCACCGGAGGGCGTAGTCCGGATCGGCCTTGAAACCGTCGAAGAAGTGCTCCGCGTCGAAGACCACCTCCTTGCGTTTCCTGCGCAGGTATCGGACGGTGTCTTCGATCATGCGAAGATTCTCGTCGAGAGGGGTCTTGAGCACGTCCCTCACGTGCAGGTCCCACGACTTGCCCACGATGGTGACCACGGGGGCGCCGGCCGCGAGGAGAGCCGCAATGCCGGGGTCGTTCTCCACCTTCATCTTCTTGCGCCGCGTCGCACCGAAGGCGGCGAGACGGGCGTGGCGGAGCGTATGCATCCGGATGGCCTTGAAGAAGGCGATGTCGGTGGGGTTCGACTCGGGGAACCCCCCCTCGACGTAGTCGATGCCGAACTCGTCGAGCTTGAGCGCGATGGCGATCTTGTCCTCGGTGGAGAGGAAGACCCCTTCCGCCTGTGCGCCGTCCCGGAGGGTGGCGTCATAGGTCAGGATGTCGATCTTTTTGCGGGGCACGGGTTCCTGCTCTTGATTCTCTTTTCAACCGCGTGAACGTCTCCTCAAAACAAGACTTTCCAGTTTATGTAATGGGCTGACCAAAGTCAATCATTCATTTGGGCGGGGAAACCTCTGGACTCATGGGGCCGCTTTTGCTCTCATAGGTATCCACGGGGCATGCCGGGGCTGCCGAGGGAGTCGTCGGACATCGTCGTCTTTGGAGAGGTCTCACATGAGCGAATCTGCGCTGGCGTTCAAGCCGAATTTCGAGGAAGCGAAGAGACACTGGGCCGCCTTCTGGAACCAGGAGGTCCTGGACCGGCCGTGCACGGCCATTACCTGCCACAAGGCGGGTGCGCCGCCGGGCAAACCGCTGCCCTACATGTCCGGGCACGATGGAAACTTCGGGCCCGTGGTCGAGACGGTCCTTCACAATGCCGAGGTGACCTGGTGGGGCGGCGACGCCATGCCGAACTACACGCCGAGCTTCGGCCCGGACCAGTTCGCGGCCTGGCTGGGGGCGGAGTTGGAGTGGTCGAAGGACAGCCAGAGCACGAACTGGGTCGTTCCCTTCGTCGAAGACTGGGCCTCGGCGTTGCCCCTGGCGCTTGACACGCAGAACAAATGGTGGACGCGGATGCTCGACTTCGTAACGGCGCTCGGCAAAGCCGCCGAGGGCAAGATGCTCATCAGCCACCTCGATCTGCACAGCAACATGGACGCCCTGTCGGCCATCCGCACGCCGGCAAAGCTCTGTATGGACCTGTATGACGTGCCGGAGCTGATCGACCGCGCCTTAGCGGATGTGCGGGCCGTGTATCCCACGGTCTATGATGCCGTGTACGAGGCGGGCGGCATGGCCCGGCACGGCACGTGCGGATGGGTGCCGGCCTATCACCACGGCAAGACGAACACGATCCAGTGCGACTTCGCCGCACTGTGCGGGCCGGAGCACTTCCGCCGGTGGGTGTTGCCCGCGCTGGAGGGGGAGGCGGCCTTCCTGGAGCACTGTGTCTATCACTACGACGGGCCGGAGTGCCTGGTGCACCTAAGCGACATCTGCTCTATCGGGGGCCTGGATGCCATTCAGTGGACGCCCGGGGCGCGGAACAAGTCGTTCATCGAGTGGATGGACCTGCTGAAAGAGATTCAATCGAAGGGCAAGAGTGTGTATGTGCCCTGCAACACGGCCGACATCAAGGCGTATCACAAGGAGCTGAAGCCGAACAAGGTCTTCTACGTCTGCCAGGCGAAGAACGAGGAGGACGCGCAGCGTACGCTGGACTGGCTGGTGGAGAACACGTGAGGGGATGTTTCGGCCATGATCTGGCTATCGAGGTTCATCCGGCGCTTGAGGTGGGGCATCCGCCCGCGTCCGCGCGTGGCGGCCGAGCCCTGCTGGAAACTGCCGCACGTGCTGCGTGATCTGCCGTCCTTCGTGCGGGCGCTGCCGAAGCTCCTGCCGGAGGGGGGCGTGTTCTATGGGGAGGGGCCGGCGGCTACGGCTGGTCCAGCGGCAGCCTGACGCGGAAGGTCGTGCCCTTGCCTGGTTCGCTCTCCACCGCGATCTCGCCGTGGTGCATGTCCACCACCCGCCGGACGATGGTCAGCCCCACGCCGGTGCCGATCCGTACCGTCTCGCGCGCCTTGGGCGAGCGATAGAATTCCTCGAAGATCTTTCCGTGATCCTCCGCCTCCACGCCGATCCCGGTGTCGGCGACTTCGAGGATGAAGCGGCTCTTCGCGGCCCGGCCGGTCACGGTGACGCGGCCCCCCCGGCGATTGTATTTGATCGCGTTGCCGATCAGGTTCATGAGCATCTGGCGGAAGGCGGATTTGTCTCCCTCCACGTCCACCGACTCGATGTCGGTCGTGACCGTAACGTTGGCCTCGGCGGCGTTCTCGGTGAGAAGGTCGATCACATCGGCGGCGGTCTCGGCGAGGTCCACGTTCTCGATCTTGACGAGCTGGGTGGTGGCCCTCAGCCATGACAGTTGCAGGAGATCGCTGACAAGCTCGAGCAGGTAGTCGATGCGATTGTGCGTTCGCTCGACCATGTCCCGCTGCCTCTCGTTGATGGTTCCCACATGCTCGCCGAGGACCACATCGAGGCAGCTTCGCATGGCGACGAGCGGCGCGCGCAGCTCGTGGCTGGCCTCGCGGAAGAAGACCGAGCGCCTGGCATTAAGGGCCTCTAAGTTCCGGTAGGCCTCCTCCAGTTCGGCCTGGTTTCTCCGCAGACTGTTGGCGATGGAGCTGGCCATGTGTACGGAGAGGTACAGGGAGCTCACGAGTGCGACACAGATCCCCGCCACGACCTGCAGCCGCCCATGGTAGGAGGCCAGCAGGTAGTTCCCCAGATCGACGTGGGGGATCGTGCCGTGGTACTCCAGCAACGCCAGCCCTGCGAACAGGATCGATGCGCACGTGGCCTGAAGATAGGCTTGGAACCGGGTGAGCAGGATGCTCGCGATGATCATGTGGAAGATGTAAAAGAACAGGAAGGGGTTCTCGATCCCACCGGTGTAGTGGATCAACACCGTGAGGACAAGGAGATCGACAAAGATCTGGACATTCGCAAAAATGACAAGGGCCCGGAACCGTCCCTCGCGGCGGACGCTCAACCGGCGGTAGCAGAAGAGGAACACCGCGTTGTAGATCGCGATGGAGACGGACGTGACAACCACCGGCCTCAGGGAGAACCCCACCCCGAACCCATAGTGGGCCGCCAGTGGGAAGACCAACACGCCGATCGCAGCAAACCATCGCGACGTGATGAGCCACCGCGTCCTGTGCGCCACCTCCCGTTCGGCCAGGGACGGCCGGCCCGCCCCATTCCGCTCTCCCTTGGGCGCATCCGTCGAGTTGTCTTGCGGACGTGTGCTCTGGGTCCGTATTCGCGCCATCTTCTGTGAACCGTACCACCGCTGGACAATTGACCGGATATGACCGGATAAGTCGTATCACGAAAACGGGCCCTTGTCAAGGCAGGCTCGTGGAGGAGTTTCCGCATAACCCCGCTCTATGTCACTGCGAGGGGCGACTTTCGCACAAGCGAAAGTCACGGCGAGGCAATCTCGTGCGCTCGTTGCCCCCCCCGAACAGCCGCCGCGTTTGTGGAGTGCGGGCGAGTGCTCAATAAGCATGTTAGAGCCTATCCGAAAACCAGGAAATTGTCGCGGTCGTTCCGCAGGCATAAGGCCTGCGACTACGACCACAGGTTTTCAGATAGGCTCTAATAGGGCAGGCGGCGGGCGCAGTAATTTTATCAAAAACGAGTAGTGTGGAACGTGATTTGCACACGCGTAAGCCGCACTGAGTAGTGCAAGTTTACGTCGCTCCGTGGTGGGAGAATATCTGTGTCAGTAACTGCTTGACAGACAACAAGATACAGTGGCAGAACAGGGCATGTGGCGGTAAAGTGATTGGGGGAAAAGGCCCAGGTTGTGGATATATACCCATTTTTGTCTTATTGCCTTGTGCATATGTAACTTGTAACTTCCAGGCGTGTCTTGTTGCGCAAAATGGCGCAGATTGAGGCGGAATGGGGTAAAGCCGCCTATCAGCGGGGTGTATTGTGAGGAGGAAGATTGTGAGACGATACCCACTGTTTTTGATCCTTGTTCTGGCGGTTGGGGTCTCGACCGTGGCCTATGGAGCCACGATCAAGCTCAAAGACGGCAGTGAGCTCCAGGGAGACATCATCGAGCAGGGCAAGACGGTGGTCAAGATCCGTATTGCAGGGGGTCTGGAACTTGAGATCGACGGCGAGCAGGTTGCGGCGGTGGATGGCAAGCCCTACAAGGTCGACAAGATGGCCGCCTACGAGGAACGCCTGCAGGCCATCGACGACACCAAGGCCGAAGACCAGTATGAGCTCGGCATGTGGTGCAAAAAGCGGGGCATGCCCCAGGCCAAGGTGCACTTCGAAAAGGCCCTTACACTCGACCCGACCCACGAGGGGGCCAACCGGGCGCTCGGCCGCGTCTTTGTCAAGCGGGAAGGAAAGTGGATGACCCCCTACGACGCCCAGAAGAAGGGCTACCGGGTCTCCAGGTCCACCGGGGAGTGGGTGACCGAAACCGAGGCCATGCGCGACAAGGGCTTCAAGGAATACAAACGCGCCATGCTCTCCCAGGACGAGATCAACCGGATGAAGGAGAACGAGTTCAGCCGGTGGAAGAACTACTACTACACCCACGAAGTCTACCGCCTGAAGGGCCAGCTTCTCCGCATCAATCTCTTCAACAAGCTCGCCTTGAGCAAAGACCAGATGGACCAGATGTATGTCATCCTCGCCGAAGCGGCCAACGAAGCGGAGATGTTCATGGAAAGCCGGCATGCGGTGAACCAGGAGGCCGAGGCGGCTTTCAATGCGCTCAGATACGAGAACCAGAAAGGCGTGTATCGCTCGTTCGATACCCCCCGATCCGTGCAGCAACCCGCCGGAGCGGCCGAGGGCGCGCTGAAGAAGCTGCCGAAGGCCTTTGCGCATACCATGGCGCCGTATCTGGAGCGAGTAGAGAAAGTCCTGGCCCAGAGCGGTCCCCGCACCCAGAAGGGGAGCCAATTGTTCAAGGTGGACCATGAGTATTGCATGTGCTGCCACAACAACATGGCCCAGAACAACGAGTGCGGCGCCTGCCACCGAGGAAACCGGCTGACGAAGGCCAACCCGCAGGCCATGGCGGCCCTCAAAGAAGTCCGGGCCATGAGCGGCGCGGATTGGGCCAAGAGGAAGGACGAGATCATCCGCCGCTGGATGAAGCCCGTCACCGCGAGGAACAAGAAGGAACAGAAGATGCGCGAGATGGATGAGTATGCGAGCGTCGAGCGCGTCTTGACCAATGTCCGCGACCTGGATGCGACGGCCTTCGAGAACGACAAGCAGATGCTTGCCTCGCAGCTTGCCGCGAAGAACGACATCGCCCGCGCCCGGACCGAATCGGCGATGCTCCGCGACCGAATGTCCAAGATGAAACACGCGCACAAGACCGAAGCGATGATGGTGGATTGCTTCTTCGACGGCACAATGTTCGAGATCATGCAGAAGAAGGTGAAACGGCCCAAGGCGCTGCTGGCGTCGAGACAAAAGACGACCCTTGTGGAACGGCAGAACATGTTCGACGGCAAACAGTTGATGGAACGCACATGCACGAAATGCCACAGGCTCGACCGCGTCATGCGGCGCATCCGCGAGGCGCCGCTGGGGGCTGAATGGCATGAGCACCTCAAGAAGATGCTGGGCGCCATGCCCGTCGATGTGCAGGCGGCAAGCGACCAGATCGTGGACTACCTGATCGAGTTGGAGAGCAAGAACAGCAAGAAGCAAGATGAGTTTTAGGAACATGGTTCTTTGGAAAGGAGGAGGCATATGAGAAAGGTGCTGTTAGCGGGGCTGGTTGTGGTGTTTGCGTGTGGCTTGGTCTTTGCCGGAGGCGGCTCAAAGGTCGTTGACTTCCAAGGACAGAAGTTGCCGGCTGCCGAAGCCAAGAAGATGGAGAAGCAAGGCTATCAGCGGTACTACGACCAGTGGTTTACCCACACCTCGCACAATCTGAAGGTCGAGATCGACTGTCAGAACTTGCTGAACAGCCTGTATCTCTCCGAGATTCAGATGCGCCACCTGATCGGTGTGGGCGTAAAGATGGAGAAGACCAGAAGGCAACTGAAGCCGCAGGTCGAGGCCATCAACAAGGAGTTGGAGGCTGCCCTACGCGGTCTGAAGAGGGATATGCTGGCCGGCAAAGACCGCAGCGCATCACCGTACGACGCAAAGGTCAAAGCCGCGGAGAAGAAAATGGCCGAGGTCCGGAAGTCCATCCGGCAGCAGGCCGTGCTCTGCGAGGCCTACGCCAAGGCCATCCTCACCCCGAACCAGAGGGAAAAGTGCTACAACTACGAGCACTGCCTTATTCCCGTGAAGAGCCTCGCCGATCCCACCCGTGTCGGCTCCGCCGACGCAGGCACGGTTGCCGAGAAGCTGCTCGACAAGGTTCGGGCCATGTCGGAGGACGAGATGGCCGCCGCCATGCCCGAAATCATGGCCGCCCACTTCGCCAAGATGAACAAGTATCTCGGCGAGTTGAGCAAGGCCGATGAGGAAAAAGAGCGCACGAAGATAAAGGACGTCTTTAAAGAAGCTCGGGCAATGGGCGACCTGGACTACCAGGTCCAGAAGAGCCGGCTCGCGGCCCAGATTCCTTGCGACTACTCGGAGATCAAGAGTCGGCTCAAAGCCGTCAACAAGCTCGCCTGTAAGCTGGAGAGCGAAAAGGGCGATGGCAAGAGCATGGGCGTCATCGGCTCCATGTTCCTCAAACCCTGCATGATCCCGCTCCTGTCCCAGCGGATCAACATCCTGCAGGACTGGGACAACTACGAAGCGATCGACCTCGACAAGGTCAAGGCCGCAGCCGCCTGCAAGAACGGCAGTTGCGCGATCGACTGATCGTCTGACGGATTTTCCGTCTGCCTAAGCTGGCGAATGGAGACAGGTCCTCCGCAAGGGAAGGGCCTGTCTCCTCTTTTTGGGCCTTGCCGCCGCCGAAAGAGGGAAAGGATCAGGGCCTGCGCCCCGCCGAGGAATTGCGTTGACATCGCCTCGCATTTGGTGTAAATAGCTTCTGTGGCGGAAGGTGCGTTTGCCCGACGTGCTCAAACAAGTTTGAGCGTGTCTTTCCGCAACAGAAACCAAATAGAAGCCTTCTCATGTCAGCGGCGGCGGGGAATTATGGCGGATATCAACGAGATTCTCAGCATACTAACCGACGAGAACCAGCCCTACCCGGCCCGGATCGACTGCCTCGAAGATCTCCTCGCCTGCGACGACCCCCGCGTCATCGACGCCGTGCTCGGGGCGATCACCTCCGAAGAGCGCTACCTCCGGCGCAAGGCGGCCGAGGTGCTGGGCCGTTTCAACGAGCCCCGAGTGATCGACTCCCTCGCCATGGCCGCCACGACCGACGCCGACGAGGCCGTCCGCCGAAACGCCGTCCGGTCGCTGGGCAGCTTCACCGACCCGTCGGCCATCGACGCCCTCTATCGAGCCGCGAAGGACGAGAGCCTGATCGTAAGCAAGGAAGCGGCCAAGGTGCTGCAAAAAGTCCGTGGCTCCCGCACGGAAATCGCGAAAGAGCGACTCAAAGAAGAGGCCGATCGGATCCGGGGGACCGTCGCCCCCCCGGCTCCGCCTCCTGTCTCCCCACCCGCGCCGCCCACGCCCTGGGAGCCGCCGCCTGTTGCGCCCCCTGCGCCGCCCGAACCGAAGCCGAAGAAGCGCCGGCCCAAGCCAAAACCGAAGCCCGAGGCCCCGCCCGAGCCTGCACCGCCACCCAATGCGGAGCCAGAGGCCGTTACTCCGCCGGCCAGGGCCAAGGGATACGTGCCGCCGGCGCTGGCCAGGCTGCCTGCGCTGCGCGGGCTGTCGGCGTCGGAGGAATTGGGCTGGCCCGATCTGCTCAACACATTTTCGCTTGCGCGAAAGCGGGCGAATATGATCTTCTCGGCGCTCGGGCTGGCGTGGGTCTTCGTCGGCTATGCCGTGATGACGTTCCTCTTCGGTGTGAACCCGAATGCCCCCGCCCTGGCCGATTTGCATCATCCCGAATGGTTCATTGGGGCGGTCGTGCTCTGGGCGTGGGTGTTCCTCGCGGGCACGGGATTCAAGATCGCTCGCAGCACAGCCATCGAGCTGGCCACAGGCCACGCCCCGGGCATCGGCCCTACGTACAAGTTCTGGTTGCTGCGGCTGACGTATCCCCTTCGCCCGTTGATCGTGGTGGCCATTCTCCTGGCGATCCCGGTCGGTTTGGTTTTATTGGCGGGATACCTTTCCGGCCTGCCCGTGGCAGGGGAGGTGATCGCTGTCATCGCCTATCCTGTCTGCCTTCTCATCGCAGGTATTGCGGTGTTCATGCTGCTGGGATCGGTCGCCGGCCTGCCGATGATGGTCCCGGCGATGGTCGTCGAGAACACCGGCTGCGGCGACGCGGTCACGAGCGCATGGGCCTACGTGATCTCCCGGCCGTGGCGGTATGTGCTCTACTGGTTGTCGGCGGCGTTGCATTGCCTCTTCGTGGTCGGCCTCCTGGTGGCGGGGGTGTATCTAACCGAGATCGGCCTGTCGCTCGGGGCCGGATGGCCCCTCTCATACGACCTCCTGCCGCACCTCATGCCGGGACTGTCCCCGCTGGGGATGGTGCACTCGGTCATCCTGTTCGTCATCGCGTCCTATGTGCTCAGCCACTACTTCACGTCGCGCGTCGGCATCTACCTCCTCATGCGCAAGGCCGTGGACGGCATCGACATCGACGTGGTCCACCTGCCGAAAAAGTCAAAGGCCGTACCGGGGAGGAAAGCGGACGAAAAGGGCAACGGATCCTTGTTGTGAATTCCCGGCTCTAAGCGTACGATATGTCCGCGAGGAAAATATCCGCCGGCGTCGAGTGCTCCGCGTGCGCAGCGTCTTTTGCGAAGACGGAATTGTTCGCGTGCCCATATTGTGCTCGTGGGACGAGTAGTAGGACATGACCGCCGCGCCGGGGGCGAGATCGAGCCAGCCGGCATAGGACGTGTCCCCGCCGCTGGGCAGCCAGCAGATCGGCTGGATGTCCCTCTCGTCGGCCAGCCAGAAGAGTTCCGTCCGCAGGTTGCGCCGCCCGGGCAGGTCCCACCGCCGACCCACGATGACGCATCCTCCCTCCAGCCGCTTGAGCATGGGGCCCTGCAGGCGGATGGGAAGGCGAGTTCTGATCTTGAACGAAGAGTACGGCGGCTCCGCCATGCAGAGCGTCGGGACACTGCCGTAGCTGTCGTCGCGCACAAGCGCCCACAGCCGCCCGTTGGCGTCGAAGTCGAAGGCGGTTTCATTGCCGGACACGGGGAAGTCGGCCGCCTTTTCCCAGTCCACCCCGTCGCCGCTCTTGAAGAGGGCCACCGTCCGGGGGCGTATCGCGCCGTCATAGGCTGAGGCATAAAGCACGTCGCCGCAAGGCGTAGCCCACCAGAGCCAGTGGCCATCCGGGATGCCGGCGACCGGGCGTCGTTCCTCGAATGTGACGCCGTCGGATGAGGCGATGACCTCCGATATGCGCCCGGGGGTCTTCTCGTCCCTCGATCCGCAATAGACGAGCAAGCGGTCCTTGAACGTGACCAGCTTCGGGTCGCGGAGGTCGCGGCCCGGTTCGACGGACTCCGTCACCGTCTCCCACCCCTCGCGGTCGTCAGAGGCGATGACCTTGATCGTTCCGTCGAAGCTCGCATGTGTCGCGGCCGACCGGAACGTAACGAAGGTCTTCTCGCCCAGCGCCGCGATGCCGGTGAAGGCGTTGTGTTTTCCGTCTCCAAAGATCTTCCGTGAACGCGTAACTCGAATCTCCATCTCACTCCCTCTTCTTCCAGGTTATTCACCATATCATCTCTGAAAGCGTGCGGGGTGTCAAGTGGGTTGTATGGAGGAGTTTTCACCTTGACCTTCGCGAAAGTCTGGCGTACGATGAGACCTCACACGAGTCGTTTAAAACCAGGGAATGGAACAAGAAGGAAAAGGATATGAAGAGGTTTCTCATCGTCGCGTTTGTCCTCTGTGCCGCCGTATCATGCTCGCAGAAAAAGGGGGACACCTACGCCGACCTGGTCAGGCGCCTGACGGACCTGGAGGCCCTGGCCGTCCTGCCCGCGCCGGGCGAGACATGCGCCCAGTGGTCGAGCCATGATCGCCGCAGCCGCTTCGACGAAAAGGCCGGCCTCTACGTCAGTTGGGACGCCAACGGCGACGGCACGGGTGTGATCCGCAAGGAGAAAAACGGCCAGCTCGTTTTCGCCGAGATGGAGGGGCCGGGCGTCATCTGGCGCATCTGGTCGGCCAGGGCGGAGAAGGGGCATGTGAAAATCTTTCTCGACGGCGCGACGGAGCCGGCCGTCGATCTGCCCTTCGAGGGGTACTTCGATTGCAAGAACAAGCCCTTCACCTATCCCGCCCTTGTCCATCAGACCGCGCGCGGGCTGAATAACTACGTGCCCATCCCCTACCAGAAGTCGTGCAAGATCGTGGCGGAAAAGGGCTGGGGGCGATACTACCACTTCACCTACGCCACCTACCCGAAAGGCACAGTCCTGCCGACGTTCAAGCGGGACCTGTCACCCGCTGCGGTCAAGGCCCTGAAGAAGGCGAACGATGTCCTGACCCACTGCGGCAGCGACCCCGCCGGCGAGCGGCCCGGCCAGAAGACGGAGACAGAGACCGTGACCGCTGCGCCGAAGGCAACGACGACTGTCGCCGAGCTGACGGGACCCCGCGCCATCACCGCACTCAAGGTCAAGATGAAGCTCCCCGAGTCGCCCGACGACCGCGATCCCCTCCGGCAGCTTGCCCTGCAGATCTTCTGGGACGGCGAAAAGGACCCGAGCGTCTGGGCGCCGCTGGGCGATTTCTTTGGCACGGCCCCCGGCGTGAACCCCTACAAATCCCTGCCCCTGGGCATGACGGACGACGGGTTCTATTCCTACTGGTATATGCCCTTCGAGAAGGGCGCGCGAATTCAACTGGTGAACGATGGCGAGGAGGAACGGACCGTCACCTTCGAGATCACGCACGCCCCCGTGACGAAGCCCATCGGCCAACTCGGCCGGTTCCATGCCAAGTGGCACCGGAATGTAGACCTCCCGCCGAAGCGGAGCATCGACTGGACCATGCTCAAGACGAAGGGACGTGGACGGTATTGCGGCGTCATGCTTCACGTCTGGAACCCCCGGGGCCGGTGGTGGGGCGAGGGGGACGAAAAATTTTTCGTTGATGGCGAGAAGTTCCCCTCCACCTTCGGCACGGGGTCGGAGGATTACTTCGGCTATGCCTGGTGTACCCCGACGCCCTTCGAAAACTGCTACCACAACCAGACCATCAGCATGGGCAACCGCGGGCACGTCTCCGTGAACCGGTGGCACATCACGGACAACGTGCCGTTCCAGACCTCCTTCGAGGGGGCCATCGAGAAGTACTTCCCCGACACGCGCCCGACGCTCTACGCCTGCACCGCCTACTGGTATCTCGCGCCCGGCGGTGTGGATCACTATAGGCCGGTCCCCGTGGGCGAGCGCATCGGGTACTGGGAGCCCATACCGACCGTGAAGGGGCGGGTGGAGGGGGAGGATCTTCGCGTTCTCGTCAAGCCGAGCGGGACGGCGAGCCTTCAGGGTATGAGCGGGTTCGGGCCGGGGTGGAGCATGGAGGCGCAACTCTGGTGGACCGGCGGGAAGCCGGGTGATATGCTGGAGCTGGGGGTGCGGGTGAAGAAAGCGGGGAAGTACCGCCTGAAGATGCAGCTCACCAAGGCGGTGGACTACGGCATCGTGCAGTTGTCCCTGGACGGCAAGAAGCTGGGCGAGCCGATTGACCTGTTCAACAACGGTGTCATTCCGACGGGGGTGCTGGACATGGGGGTCCACGAGCTGACCAAGGGGCTGCACCGCCTCCAGGTCAAGATCGTCGGCGCAAACGAGAAGGCAAAGAAGGCGTATATGTTCGGCATCGACTACGTGCAGTTGGATGAGGTGAAGTGAGCAACGAATCCCTCCGCGACAGGCTGAAGCAGTGCCTCGGCGGCGAGTGGCCGGAGCCGTGTGAGCTGGCCCCCGAGGTCAAGGAGACGATCCAGGAAGAGGGCTACCGCATCGAAAAGGTGGAATACAGCGCCGAGCCGGACGACCGCGTGCCGGCGTATCTTCTCGTTCCGGATGGTGTTGATGCGGAGCATCCCGCGCCGGGCATCGCCATCTGGCACCAGCACGCCGGGCAGTGGCGCCTGGGCAAGAGCGAACCGGCGGGCCTCGACGGCAACCCCATGCACCACACGGGCCTCGCGCTGGCGAAGGAGGGGTATGTGGTTCTGTGCCCGGACACGCTCTGCTTCGAGGAGCGCCAGAGCCCGCATCTGGAGGGGCGGGACTTCGAGTGGTTCACCTTCTTGCAGTATGTCGTCAATGGCAAGTGCCTCGCCTGGAAGAACATCCTGGACATGCGCCGGGCGGTGGACTACCTCCAGTCGCGCCCGGAGGTGCAGGGGGATCGCCTCGGCTGCTACGGCCACTCCATGGGCTCGACATGCGCCTGGCTGGTGGGGCCCTTCGAGCCCCGGCTGAAGTGCGTGGTCGGCAACTGCTGCCTGCCGACGTACGAGGGCATCCACAAGCACTACCTGCGCCACTGCGCCACGAACTTCATCCCCGGTTTCTATCCATACGGCGACCACTACGACATCGCCGCCCTGATCGCGCCCCGGGCGCTGCACCTCAACTTTGGGGAAGACGATGGCGGCAGTCCGATCGAGGTGGTGCGGAAGGGGGTGAAAGTGATCCGACAAAGATACGAAGCGCAAGGCGCCGGGGAGAGCTTCTCATTCTTCATTGAGGAGGGGGTGGGTCATGTTCTCTCGGAACGCATGTGGGAGCTGACGCGGGAGAAGTTTGAGACGCATCTTCGTAAGGAAAGGAGTTGATGTTGAGCGAAGATCCGCTGCACCAGATCATCCGGATATGTCTGGCCATCGATCAGCGCGCGGACATGGTATACGCGCGATTCGCCGAAACCGAAGAGGACCCGGGCCTGAAGCGGTTCTGGCAGGAGATGAGCGAAGAGGAGAAGAAACACGTGGAGCTGTGGAGACGGCTGCTGGATATGGCCAGGGACCAGATACTCCCCCAGGTGTTCGACCACCCCGAGAGCGTCGTCGCGGCGCTGGAGGTCACTCACGACAAGGTCAACGAGATGGCGAAGGACTGTCTCGCGAGCCGGGATCGATCCTGTGCGTTCCTGCTGGCGTATCGGATGGAGTTCTACATGATGAGACATCCGGCCTTTGCGATGCTCCTGCACTACATCCAAACGGTCACGGAGGAGAAAAACATCGAGGATGAGTATGACCGGCACATCGACGCGTTTGTCGAGGCCTTCGGCAAATACGGGGAAGTGACTCCGGAACTGGAACTGCTTGGGGAGACGGTTCGTTATCTCTGGCAGGAAAACCGTATGCTGGCCCGCCAAAGCACAACCGATGCGTTGACAGGCGTGCTCAACCGCCGCGGGTTCTTCAACGCCATGAAGCCCCTGGCCCACCTCGCCCACCGGGAGGGTGCGCCGGTCGGGGTGCTGATGGTAGACATCGACGACTTTAAACAGATCAACGACACCCTGGGCCACCAGAAGGGCGACGAGATGCTGCGGATGCTGGGCAGTATTCTGCGGGACCGCACGCGCGTGTCCGACCTGGTGGGCCGATACGGCGGGGAGGAGTTCATTGTCTTCCTGCCCCTCATAGCGAAGGACTCGGCATACCGCATCGCGGAGGGTATCCGCGAGCGGGTGGAGTCCGAAACGAAAGACAACACACCTATCACGGTCAGCATCGGCGTGGCGGAGGGGATGCTGGAGGACAACGTCGATCAAGACGCCTTCGAACATATTAAGAAGGCCGATGCCCGCCTCTACGAGGCCAAACGCTGCGGGAAGAACATCGTCGTGATGGAGGAGGCGTAGACGGCAGGTGTCAGGCTCCCCCAAGCGCCTGTCCTGCGCGAAACCAGGATACGGAGAGTGCATGAAACGCAGCAGACATGCCGGATGGATCGTCATAGGACTCCTCGTGGGGGGGCTCACTACCGGTCTGGCACAGGAGAAAAACGCCATGGAACAACAAGCCAAAGCAGACGGATATCAGGGCATCTGGTACTACAACCAGCGACTCGACAACGAGTACGTCTTCAAGTACAGCGGGGGGCTCGGCACCTACTGCGCCAAGCACATCCCCCTCTCGATCTACTCCAAGGAAGTCGACAAGACCTTCTTCGTCTACGGCGGGCACGGCGTCGTCAACGGCAAGCGCACGCTGCTCGAAATGGTCTCCCACTACGACCACGCCACCGGCACGGTCCCCCGCCCGACGATCCTCATCGACAAGCAGACCACCGACGCCCACGACAATCCCGTCATCTCCCTCGACGAGCAGGGCTACGTCTGGGTCTTCGCCAGCTCCCACGGAACCGCCCGGCCGTCGTACATCTTCAAGAGCCGAAAACCCTACGACACCGACGCCTTCGATAGGGTCCTCGAGACGAACTTCTCCTACCCCCAGCCGTGGTACATCAAAGGCAAGGGCTTCCTCTTCCTCCACACCCGCTACAAGGGCGGCCGCTGCCTCTACTGGATGACCAGCGCCGATGGCGTCAAGTGGTCGGAGGGGAAGATGATCGCCAAGATCGCCCAGGGCCACTACCAGGTGAGCTGGCCCTGCGGGGAGAAGGTGGGCACGGCGTTCAACTATCACCCCGCCAAGGGGGGCCTGAACTGGCGGACGAATATTTACTATCTCGAAACCGACGACATGGGCAAGAGCTGGAAGAACGCCCGGGGCGAGACCGTCGAGCTGCCCCTGACCGAGGTCGAGAACAAGGCCCTCGTACACGACTACGAGGCGGATAAGCTCCTCTGCTACATGAAGGACATTAACTACGACGCCGACGGCAACCCGATCATCCTCTACGTCACCAGCAAGGGCTTCGAATCCGGCCCCGAAAACGGCCCCCGCATCTGGACCACAGCGCGGTGGACAGGCACGGAGTGGGACATCCGCGGCACGATCGAGTCGGACAGCAACTACGACACCGGCTGCCTGCACGTCGAACCCGACGGGACTTGGCGGATCATCGGCCCGACCGAAACCGGCCCCCAGCCCTTCAACCCCGGCGGGGAGATCGCCGTCTGGACCAGCACCGACCAAGGCAAGACGTGGACGAAGCTGCGACAGGTTACGAAGAAAAGTCCCTTCAACCACACCTACGTCCGCCGCCCTCTCCACGCCCATCCCGACTTCTACGCCTTCTGGGCCGACGGTCACGGTCGCAAGCTCTCCGAGTCTCGCCTCTACTTCTGCGACAAGACCGGCGAAAAGGTCTTCCGCCTGCCCTACACGATGAAGGCGGACCGGGAGAAGCCGGAGAGGGTGCAGTAAGGGAGCATTCTCCGTTATATGATCCACTCTCAGGAACCAAATGAAGAGGAGGAGAACATGAAAATCGGAGTGAGAACCGTTTGTCTCCGCATGTCCTGGGACGAGGTGCTGACCTTCTGTCGGGACATCGGGTTGGACGGTATTCAGGTGGCGCCGAAAGAGCACGGACTGATCGACCTGTCGGAGGCGGAGCGAAAGGAGTTCGCCGACAAGGTGAAATCCTTCGGCCTCGAAATCAGCGGCGCGAGCGCGGGGCCGAACCTGGTCGATCCGAAGGTCGCCGAACAGTCCGTGGCGCAGTTCAAGTCGTTCCTGAAGCTGGCCGTGGACCTCGGCCCCGGCATCGTCACCGGCGAGGTCAAAGCCGTGCCGGAGGGCGTGAGCGAGGAAGCCGCATGGGCCGCGTGCATTGCCTCGGTAAAAGAGGTCTGCAACTACGCCCAGGAGATCGGCGCGCGATATGCCGTCGAGCCCGGGCCGCACTGCCTGGTGAAAGACGCAGACACCATGCTGCGGCTCATCGAATCGGTGGGCCATGAGTGCCTCGGCGTGAATTACGATCCGGCGAACGTCAACTCCGCCGGCAGCGACGCCGTCGCCGACGCCCGGCGCGTAGCGCCGCACATCATCCACACCCACGCGAAGGACTCGCGGCGAACCGCAGATCGCCCCGAGGAGACAATTCTCGGCGAGGGTGACGTGGACTTCAAGGCGCTGATCCAGGTTTACCGCGACGCCGGCTTCGACGGGTGGCTCTGCATCGAGCGGGAGCGAAGCGACAACACGGCCGAGGACGTGCGTAAATCGAAGGCCCTCCTGGACGGCATTATGGGAACGTAAGTTCTGCCCTGCAGCCGCAGGCTTCAACCTGCGGAACGACCGCGCCCGTAAAGGATGCGGCGACATCTGTACTTGACATCGAACGAAACTTGGCGTAGCATTCGGCATAGAAGACGAGAGTCGCTTTCACGAGATCGCCCATCCATGCCAGCCAACGCCCTGACCCGCAGTCGCCGAATTGCCGTACGCACACTGGACGACAGTCCGTCCGCGTACGACGTCTTCCAGGCCACGCACGGGCAGCCGCAGCCGTTTTTCCTGGACAGCGGCCTCGGCATCGGAGGGCTCGGCAAGCGCTCCTTTGTCGGGAGCACCCCCTTCCTGACCCTCACGGCAAAGGGCAAGTCGGGGAAAGTCGTCACCTCTGCGGGTGAAGAAACGTTTCGCGGCAGCCCCTTCGCGAAACTGCGCGAGCTGTTTGAGACCTATCGGATGCCCCAAGGCGCAAAGGAGACGCCCTTTGTCGGAGGCGCGGTCGGTTACTTCGGATACGATCTCTGCCATCACGTCGAACGGCTGCCCGACACCGCGATCGACGACATCCGGTTTCCCGATATGCATCTTGCCTTCTATGACCATGCCTTCACGTTCGACCATGAGACCGGCGCGTGCATCCTTACCGTGTGCGATGTCAACGGCGGCGACCCGGAGAAGACCATCGAAGAGCGCCTTGCGGTCCTGCGCAAGAAGCTCGGCAAGTACGATGCCGCCCGGGAACCGTCCCGCGGCGCCGAGGGCGAGATCGAGTGCAACTTCACCAGGGAGGAATACCTCCGCGCCGTCGAGCAGGCAAAGAAGTACATCGCGGCGGGCGACATCTTCCAGGTGAATCTCTCCCAGCGCTTCCACATCGACATCGCCTGCTCGCCTCGGCGTCTGCACAATCGGCTTCGGAGGATCAATCCCGCGCCCTTCGCCGCGTACCTGGAGTTTGGCGATTGCGCCGTCGTGAGCGCCTCGCCGGAGCGTTTCCTCCGCGTGCGCGACCGCCACGTGGAGACACGGCCCATCAAAGGCACCCGCCCTCGCACGGGCAATGAGCGGATCGACAAACAGATGCGCACGGAGCTCCTGGCCAGCCCGAAGGACAACGCCGAGCTGGCCATGATCGTCGACCTGGAGCGCAACGACATCGGGCGCGTCTGCAGCTACGGCACCGTGCGAGTCACACAGAAGTGCGTGTTAGAGGAGCACCCCACCGTGTATCACCTGGTATCCACAGTCGAGGGCGACCTGCACGAGGGGCGCGACCTGGTGGACCTCCTGAAGGCCACCTTCCCCGGCGGGTCCATCACGGGCGCGCCGAAGATTCGGTCGATGGAGATCATCGACGAGCTGGAGCCGACGAAGCGCGCCGTTTACACCGGCGCTATCGGCTACATCGGCTTCGACGGGACGATGGACCTGAACATTGTGATCCGCACCTTCCTCGTCAAGGGCCGGCGCGCGTTCTTCCAAGTGGGTGGGGGCATCGTGGCCGACTCGGAGCCGGAGAGCGAGTACGATGAAACCCTCGCAAAGGCGAAGGCCCTCATCGAGGCCGCCCGGGCGTAGAGGGAATGCTTGATCCGAGGCCCGCAAGTCGCTATAATCATAATATTTAGCCGCAATCCGCATTTATGTGAATAGGCGATGGTCAAAGCGGCAAAACACCTGGGCCTGACGGATCTCGTGGATGTCTCCATCCTCCAGGAGATGCAGGACCTTTTTGTACGCAGCTCGAACGTCTCGGCCCGCATCTGCGACCTGTCGGGCAAGGCGCTCACGAAACGATCCACCACCAAGCCCTTTTGCAAGGCCGTGCTGGAAGGCGAGCGGGGACACGATCTTTGCGCCGCCTCTAACCGGGAGGCGGCGCGCTACGCGAGCCATACCGGCGTCCCCCACCGCTACGTCTGCCATGCGGGCATGGCGCAGTTCGCCGCCCCCATCCTTCTGGAGGGGCGGTGTGTGGGTACGATCCTCATGGGCGACCGGCCGTGGGAGCCCCTCTCCGAAGATGTCCTGAAGGCCGTCGCCGAGCAAACCGGGGCCGATCTGGAGAAACTCAGGAAGGCCAGCGAGAAGCTGAGACCGTGGCCTGAAAACAAAATCCAGACAAACATCCGGTTTCTGCAATCGCTCATCAACACCGTGGTTCGACTTTGCCAGCAGGGCGTAGAGCTGGAGGGAAAGATTCGAGAGCTGTCGGCCCTCTTCGACGTAAGCAACGCGCTCCGGTCCACGCTCGATCTGTCGGAGCGCCTCAGCCTCATCGCCAGAAACGCGGCGGAGGTCGTCGGCGCGAAGGGCTGCGCCGTGCGCCTCCTCGGCAGGTGGCGCAGAGAGCTTACGGTCAAGGCCGTCTACAACCTCGGCTCTGAGTTCCTGAGCAAGGAACCGATCCTGGCCGAGGAGAGCCAGATCGACTCGGAGGCCCTGAACGGCAACCCGGTCGTTGTCGAGGACGTGCAGGAGGACGACCGCGTGCTCTTTCCGGATGACCTGGCCAACGAGGGCATCCGATCTATGCTCTGTGTGGGTATGCACTATCAGGACAAACCTATCGGCACGATTCACGCCTACAGCAACAAGCCGCAGAGTTTCACGTCCTCGGAAATTGAGATCATGAAGTCACTGGCCAATCAGGCGGCCGTGGCCATCGAGAACGCCCGCCTCTATCAGGCGGCCGTGGAGAAGCGGAACCTGGAGCGCGAGATTTCCCTGGCCGGCGACATCCAGCTCCGCCTGCTGCCCCAGAAGCAGCCGGAGCGCGACGGCGTGGACATGAAGGGCATGAGCATGCCCTGCAAGATGGTCGGCGGCGATTTTTTCGATTTCATCCCCATCGACGACTCTCATATGGGCATTGTCATCGCCGACGTCAGCGGCAAGGGCGTGCCGGGGGCCATCCTGATGGCCTCCACGCGGTCCGCCCTTCGGGCGTTGATCGAGAGCGGGGTGAACGCCGACCACGTAATCGAGCGGCTGAACCACTGGCTCTGCCGCGACACAAGCGACGAGGAGTTCGTCGCGCTGGTTTTCGGTGTGCTGAACACGGCGAAAAGGCGATTCACCTACACCAACGCCGGCCACAACGCCCCCCTGTGGATTCATCATGGCGAAACTCGGGAGCTGGACGCGGGGGGCACTGTGCTGGGGGTGAGCTGGCACGCCGAATTCGAGCAGGAGCGAATCCAGTTGGCCTCGGGCGACGTGCTGTTGTTCTATACCGATGGCGTAAGCGACGCGATGGGCAAGGACGGCGAGATGTTTAGCGTGCACAGGCTAAAGGATGTCGTGCGGCGGTGCGCCTCCCTCGATGCCTCCGAGGTGATCGCCGATATTCATTTTCACGTATCCAAGTTCGCGGGGGCCGTCCCGAAGAACGACGATCGAACGGTGGTGGTGGTGAAGGTGGAGTAAACCCGCGACGCTTCCCGAACAATTCACCATCTTACTTTTACTCCTAATCGTGATCCTAATCCCAATCTCTCTTGGTCTTGAATGAGGATTAAGATTACGATGAGGATCAGGAAGAGAAAGAACAGGGTATCCACAGATCGGAGGTCATGCTGATGGGAAAGGCGCGTAAGGACGGACCCGCAAAACCGATGGCGGTGGAGCTCGTGGGCGAGGAATACATGCCCCGGATTTATGCCAACTTCTGCCAGCTCCGCACCTCCCCCTACGACGTATCCATGGTATTCGGAGAGATGGCCCCCGGCACAGAGACGCAGCAGACCGAGGCCCAGAAGTCCGGCAAGATCAAAGGTAGGGCCAAGGCGGTAATCGCCATCCCGCACCAGATGGTCCCGGGCCTCGTCCAGGCCCTGCAGACCGTCGTGCGGGCGCAGAAGGAGGCCCAGGAGCGACAGCGGGCGCAACAAGAAGCCGCCCTCGCCGCCGGCGAGGAGGTCGAAGGCCCCGTCCCGCCGCCCGAGAAGAAAACCGTTCACTGATTCGCCGCGCAGCGGCAGGTATCTTGGGAGAGAGGACATGAACATGCGAAAAAGGTACGCCGTCAAGCTGGGCTACGCCCCGACCCGCCGCAACGTCTTCAGCCGCGAGGACAGCCTCAAATACAAGAAGCGGATCAAGAAGCAGCTCGAAGACTGGGGCATCGACCTCGTCGATTTGGAAGGCATCAACAAGGAGGGCCTGCTCTACGGACCGGAAGATGTGCCGAAGGCCGTCGAGCGCTTCCGCAAAGAGGGCGTCGAGGCCGTCTTCGCGCCCCACTGCAACTTCGGCACGGAGGACGCCGTGGCCAAGCTGGCGAAGGCCATGGGCAAGCCTTTCCTCCTCTGGGGACCGCGCGACGAGGCCCCCCTCGCCGACGGCACCCGCCTGCGCGACACGCAGTGCGGGCTCTTCGCCACGAGCAAGGTGCTCCGCCGCTTCGGCGCGCCCTTCACCTATATCACCAACTCCCGCGTGGACGATCCGATCTTCGAGCGCGGCGTGAAGAACTTCATGGCCGCCGCCGCCGTGGTAAGGGAATTCCGCACCATGCGCATCGGCCAGATCTCCACCCGCCCCGACGCCTTCTGGACGGTCAAGTGCAACGAGGGCGAACTGCTGGAGCGGTTTGGAATCGAGGTGGTCAGTTGGTCGCTGGTGGATCTTGTCGCCAGCACCACGGCGAAGATCAAGAAAAAGGACAAGAAACTCGTAGCGACGATCCAAGACATCAAAAAACGGATCAACGTCAAATCCATCTCCGCCCCCGAGCTCGCCAAGATGGCCGCCATGAAGCTGGCCATGCAGGAGTTTGTCGATGCCGAAGGTCTGAGCGGCTTGGCCGTGCAGTGTTGGACGGCGATGCAGGAGTCCCTCGGCGTCATGCCGTGCTTCACCCACAGCGAGCTCACCGGCGAGGGCGTGCCCGTCGCGTGCGAGACCGACATCCACGGCGCCGTCAGCGCCGTCATGCTCCAGGCCGCTCGACTCGGCGAAACGCCGACGTTCTTCGCCGACCTGACCATCCGCCATCCCGAAAACGAGAACAGCGAGCTGCTCTGGCACTGCGGCCCGTTCCCGTCCAAGCTCGCAGCGGAGGACGTGGACCCGGCCATCGGCCGACACTACATCCTCGACCCGCCCTACCCCGGCGTCTGCGATTGGCGCATCAAGGGTGGCGACGTGACCATCGCCCGCTTCGACGGCGACTTCGGCGAGTACCGCCTGCTCATGGGACACGCCATGAGCTGCGCCGGGCCATTCAACCGCGGCACGTACCTCTGGGTCGAGGTGGGCAACTGGCCGCTGTGGGAAGAGAAGATCATCCGCGGCCCGTACATCCATCATGTAGCCAACATCCACGGCGAGGTGGCGCCCGTCCTCTACGAGGCCTGCCGCTACATCCCCGGTCTGACCCCCGACCCCGTCGAGCCCACGGAGGCCGAGATTCAGGCCTGGTTGCGGAATCAGGATTAGCCCCGCCACGGAGCAAAAAACAACACGGCCGCGCGGGAACGGGTCGAAGGTTCCCGCACGGCTTCTTTTTTTCGATGCGGCGCACGCCGCGGCGGCTCGGACTATATCACGTCACCCGCCTGCTGAGGGCCGATGTATTGGGCGCTGCCGAAGGCCAGGATGGGATAGAAGATAAGCGGAAGGAGCAATAACCCCACCGCGAAACCCACACCCTTACCAAAACTATTCGCAAGCGCGATAATCACAACGATGGAAATGATCAGATTGACGACCGGCACAAAGAACAGAAGCAGCCACCATCCCGGCTTGCCGGCGATTTTTAACATCAAGTATATGTTGTAGAAGGGAATAATGCATCCCCATCCCGGCTGACCGGCCTTCGTAAACACTCTCCACATCGACGCGATAATGAGTATGAAAAGTGCAAGCCAGATAACCGCGATAATCCCGCCGCTCGCTGCCATGCCTCCTGTTGTTTCCATGAGTTCCTCCTCTCGAAATATGAGATTAACCATACAACAGCAACATCAAAACACAGGCGCCGTCTTGCCACCTCCTTCCCCGCAGCCAAACCTGCAGTCCACTCAGGCGAAACGTGCTCGTATCCTACCGCAACTGGGGTCCTCATGTCCATACGTCATCGCGGCCGTTTCTATTCGGCCATATATGTAGCCCCCTTTGCTCCCGGCGGCAGTTCCCGCTCTCGGCATCGATCATCGCCGATCTCTGTCGACTGCGATGGCAGATCGAGCTCTTTTTCCGGTGGTTCAAGAAGGTACTCCAGGCCGATCGGCCTCTCTCACTCAAACAGCACGGCCTCACCCTCGTCGTCTACTGCGCGTTGATCGCATCGCTCCTGGTCGTGCTCTGGACGGGCCGCAAGCCGACCAAGCGCACCTATGAAATGATCTGCTTCACTTTTCTCGGCTGGGTCAGCGACGCCGAACTCGCCGCGCACATCGAGAGGCTGCAGCCGGCCACGAAATAGCCGTCGCGGGGATCGTTTTTCCTCGACGACGCTTAGGCCTTCCCATGTACCGTCCCACAGAACATGCCCCGGCACCCTCACGAAGACTTCCCAAACTTGACCATCCCCACAACTCCTCCTATACTACTCCCCAAAGCAACAGAAGGGCCGAACAGGATTGGGACAGTATATTCAATTGTGTTTCGCGGTGGCTCTCATTGCTCTCGCTTGCTCCGCCCTCGCTTTTCCGGTTCCTGCTATTACGCGTAGGGTGGGCCAAATCTTTTAGGGGGTATCAAGAATGCTCATGAAGAGAGAATTTGGAGTGCTGGAGCCATGCTCCAGCTTTCGTGTGGCCGAAGCCATGCTTCGGCCACGGGCGGCAGCATGGCTCCCGCTCAATAAGACGCAAGCATGGCTTGCGCACTCCAAGGATCGGCTTCCTCGGGCAGCATGAGTTCTCTTGATACCCCCCAATCTTTTTGTGGACGCAAGGTGTGGATTCCCGCGTTCGCGGGAATGACGAATGGTGGGCCAAGGCCCGCCCTACATTGGCCAACGCATCGGCAAAGGTTTCTTCGTCCTTTCCCATTCCGCCTGCATGCGATCCAGTTCCTTGAAGTAGAAGCCGATGTAGTCCTCGGTGTCCTTCTTTCCGAGAGGCCAGCCGGGGTAGGCCCACCGGCAGCGGCCGTTCAGGCGGAGCATCGCATCGAGCTGATCGCGCAGGCTGCACCCCACCTTGCGCCACATCGCCCGGCGTTCACTTAGCGTCAGCCGCTTTCCCTTCGGGAGCGTGGGTTCCTCGGCTCCTTCCCTGAGCATCTTATCGCCTTTGAGTGTGGCGATGGCGTTCGATATCTTGTAGGTGTTGATGACGTATCGCAGGTACGGATCCTTGGGGCCTCGGATCGTCTGGCCCTCGCCTCGAAGGAGGAAATCGGAGTAGGAGTCGATGAAGGGGCAATACAGCTCGCACATGCGCGCGGGCGGATTGAGCGTGCAGTGCGTGTAGATGACGCCCTCCGGGCCGACGCTTTCCCTCATGGTGCGGATGAAGATGTAGGTATCCATCCAGCTCCCTGCGTAGTACAATCCGTCGAAGTACCACCCGTCGAACTTGTATTCCTTGCGGAACGCCTTCATGTCGGCGATCGCCTTGTCCAGCGGGATGTCCGCCCAGATGTAGCTGCATGGGTGGCGATAGCAGATCACTTGCATGCCGAGTTTGTGGGCTTCCTTGATGGTCTGTTTCAGTTTCTCGGGGTCTTTCACCGTGTAAGGCGCATGGCAGTATCCCGCGTAGTGTTCCTTGTAGATGCCCGCGAACAGGAATAGAACATTGGCATACTTGCTGTACTCGCGGAGCGCTTCGAGGTCGGGGCACTTGCCGGTATTGACGATGCGCTTCTTGAACGAGCGATCCCAGTCGAACGGCCGCGCGGGGAAGACGGCTATGCCCGCCATCTCGCGCTCGCCGATTCGGTACTCCGCGCTCCAGCCCGGTGCAGAAGTCTTTTCGGGACGCGTGGTCATCATGGAACCCGGAGAATTGAGATGCGGCCTCGCATAAGTGACAGCGCAGAATCCCCCTTCGTCGTCAATGGCAAGGAAGTGCTGATTGGTGCTCCGGAAGTGTTTCGTCCCGATCTTTGACGTCACCGTGAATTCGAGGGGCTTGTTCGTCGCGATGGTGACGAGGGAATCGCCCTGAAAGCCGAAGGAGACATCGTCGCCGGTGACGACGCAGACATCGCGGTCCTTTCTCGCGATCCTGAGTTTGCCCAGCCTGGTCGAGAACTTCAGCACGGCGACCTCGCGCTCCTTCTCTATGCGCTGGCGGCAGGTAAGAATGCCCGTCGCGGGGTCGAGCCGGTAAACCGCTCCGGTTGTCCGAATGGAAAAAATACCCTTCTCTTCGACGGCGTCTTCGACGGACATGTGGAACTGGCTCGGACTGCCGGGGAAGACCACATCTTCGGCAAGTTTCCACGGCGGCGCGTCGGGATATCGCAGCTCCTCGATCTTCACATCGTCGATATAAACCACGTCACTCCCGTTTTTGATAAAAATGACAAGCTGTACACCGCCCATATCCTGTCGATTGTTGCGAAAGATTCCCGAAAAGGTCTGCCAGCCATGCGTCGCCTCGCCGGTCCGGATTGTGACAGGAACGGCCCGGCCCGCGTGCCAGTTCTTGCTGCTCATCAACCGCTTACCCGGCGCCTCATACCAATTGCAGTGAGCATAGACATACCCCTGCCCGTTGGTGCGCTTCACGGTCATGGAGAATCTGTAGTAGGTCTTTGGCTTGAGGGGGACAAAGGGCCGGACGATGGCAAGCGTTTTCCTGCCCGCACGGTTGTCGAGCACACACGCCTTTTTCCCTTCAAAGACAGGATCCTCCACCGTCTTGAGACTTCGGTTCCATCCTTTGTTGCCTTCTTCGAACCCGCCGTTCTCGACCAGGTTCCCGCCTACGGTCTTCGGCTTCTCCTGTGCATGCACGACGATGGGGAGAATTGCGGTCAGAGCCAGAGCCAAAACGTGGTGGCCTCTTCGGGAAGATGGCATGTCGGTCCCTCCTTGAACAGTGGATTCAGTCGCCAACTCGATCCACGATTATACGGATTCGCGCGGCGGCTGTCAAAACACTGTCCGGCGAGGGGCTGTGTGTCTCGGTTCTTGGACGGCCGCGGTCCAGTGCCCAACACCCAGTAACCGACTTGGATTGGTGGGCCGTCCGTATCACAAATATCTAATTTGAAACAGGTTACAGCATTTGCCGGGTGCGAGATTCGCCGTTTTGCTGCGCCATGCGCCTTGAAACTCACCCGTCCGGAGCGGCCGTCGTAACTCACGTAATATCAATATATTACAGAGTTTTTGTGTCTATTCGCCCTCTCTGGCACGCAGAATGCGGAGCAATCGAGAGAACGGCGGCACGCTGCAAACTGAACAAGGTATGTCCGAAGAAGTGACAGAGGGGTTGTTGAAAAAGTCCCTGGGGTGTCATCCTGAACGAAGTGAAGAATCTCAAACTCGCGAATGGTCGAGATTCTTCGCTGCGCTCAGAATGACAACGTTCGTGAGAATGGGTTTTTCAACAACCCCACAGACACAAGAGATACTTGCAGAAGGAGGTGGAAATCGGATAAGACGCAACGATAATATGTGCTACTATCCGTGGCTTCGTCAGGGCATCGCGCATGTTGAAGCCCTCACTTTGGATGGACTTTAAAAAACCTGTAGGAGACACACCATGACCGGGAGAATGGGGATTGTCGCGATATTGATCCTAACCAGTTCGGCGGCGTTGGCTCAGGAGAAGAAGTGCCCACTCGCGAAGCGATGCGGAAAGGAAGTCGTGGTCGCCACGTTGGTGGGAAAGTCCGCCCCGGACTTCACGGCCGATGCCGTGATGCCGGACAATTCTTTCGGGAAAGTCACCCTGTCGAAATTCAAGGGGAAGTATGTCGTTCTCTTCTTCTACCCGCTCGACTTCACATTCGTATGCCCGTCGGAAATCATCGCGTTCGACAAGAAGCTGGAGGAGTTCAAGAAGAGGAACTGCGAAGTTCTCGGGGTGTCCGTGGACTCCCACTATACCCACCTCGCCTGGAAAAACACGCCGCGAGAGGAAGGCGGAATCGGAAAGATTCGCTATCCCCTCGTTTCCGACTTGACAAAAAGCATCTCAAAGTCCTATGGTGTGCTGTGCGATAATGCCGTGGCTTTCCGCGGCCTCTTTCTGATCGACAAGAAGGGCATCGTGCGACACATGCTTGTGAACGATCTGCCTCTCGGCCGGAACGTGGACGAGGCGCTGCGGATGTTGGACGCACTGCAGTTCCACGAGAAAAACGGCGATGTTTGTCCGGCAAATTGGCGTGCGGGTGAGGATGCCATGAAACCGACACGCGAAGGTGTGGCCGAATATCTCAGGAAACATGCGAAGTAGTTGCTGATGTCGGGATCCCTTGTCACTGTGGTCGTTGAGTTCTGGAAGGTGCTGTGCCTGATGGCGCCGTACCTTCTCTTCGGCTTCCTCATGGCCGGCATCCTCTCCGTGTTCATCTCGGCGGAGCTGATCGAGCGACATCTGGGGGGAACAGGAATCGTCCCGGTGGCAAAGGCAGCGCTCTTCGGCGTGCCTTTGCCGCTGTGCTCCTGTTCCGTCATCCCGGTCGCCGCCTCCCTCCGCAACCACGGCGCCAGTCGCGGCGCAACGACCGGGTTTCTCTTGTCCACACCCCAGACAGGCATGGACAGCATCTTCGTCACCTACGGTCTGCTTGGGCCGGTCTTTGCGATCTTCCGCCCCATCGCGGCCTTCCTCACGGGCCTGATCGGAGGGGCGTTTGTAGACATTTTCGACGGTGACGACAAGGCCGATCACGAAGAGGCACACACCCGCGAAGACGAATGTGACGCCGAGGCGGCAGGGAATGGCAAGATCGCACGGGCGCTCACCTACGGATTCGTGACGCTTCCCAAGGAGATCGGGCCGGACCTTCTCGTAGGCCTGGCCATTGCCGGATTGATATCCGTTCTCGTCCCACAAGATACGCTGGGAAGACTCCTCGGCGGCGGCATCGGCACCATGGTCCTCATGATGCTCGTTGGCATCCCCCTCTACGTCTGCGCCACGGCCTCTGTCCCCATCGCCGCCGCGCTCATCGCCAAGGGAGTATCGCCGGGGGCCGCCTTCGTGTTTCTGATGACGGGCCCGGCAACGAACGCCGCCACCATCATGACCATCCGGAAGATCATGGGATGGCGCACGCTTCTCATCTACCTCACGACGGTGGCCGGAACAGCACTCGGATGGGGGGTGTTGCTCGACCGCATCTTCGCCATCGAGGTGATGCCCCGCATCCCACAGATACATGAAATGGCCCCGGGATGGCTCGGCATCAGCAGCGCTCTCGTGCTGCTCGGAGTCCTGGGCCTCGGCATGTGGAAGCGCTTCTCCCGGCCCGCACCCGACCTGCCGCCTGACACCGCTGAGTCCCTCGCCCTTTCGATCAAGGGGATGACGTGCGAACACTGCACCGAAACGGTGCGCCGTGCGCTGCTTGGGTGCCAGGGCGTCACTTCCGCAATCGTGAACCTGAAAGCCGGAGAAGCCACCGTCGGCGGGGATGGGCTTGACTCGGAGCAACTGCGCCGCGCCGTCGAGAAGGCGGGCTATGAGGTCAAAGAGACCTGATCCTCTCCGCAATGGCCCGCGCGCTGATGCCGTATCGATCCTTCAACTGCTCATAGCTCCCCGTCACCTCGCAGAAGCAGTCCGGTATGCCGATGCGGTGGAGCGGCGGACCAATTCGCTCGGCAAGGTATTCCGCCACGGCTCCGCCCAGGCCGCCGATGACACTGTGCTCTTCGGCCGTTACGATGTGATCGTGTTTCGAGGCGACTTCCGAGAGAAACTCCTCGTCGAGCGGCTTGACCGTGGGCATGTGGACCACCGTGACGTCAACGCCGTCGCGCGCCAGATCGTCCGCCGCGTCGAGACAGTCGGCGAGCAGGTTTCCGGTTGTCAGGACGGCAATTTCCTTTCCCTCTCGGATGCGGACTCC
>JAADGH010000227.1 GCA_013152475.1 Planctomycetota bacterium | reverse complement strand
GGTCGCCCGGTTTCTCGCCCGGCGTCACCACCCGCGGCTGCGGGCGTGTCATGTCGTGCACCCGATACTTCGATCCCGGCAGCATGGGGTTCGGCTTCTTCTTGTCTTTGTCGTCGGCAGAGAGTCCTACGCCCACAAGCAGCAACGCAACAACAACCAACCGCATCCTCTTTCCGTTCACTGAACGTTCCATATCACCGACTCCTTCGTTTGCTGCTACAGACTCCTTGGCTCTCGTCTTCGAGAACGATCGGCCCTCCGCTGATCGACAACATCATTGGGACTCACGCGCCTTCTGTCAAGTCTTTTCCCGGCGGCGCCATGGGAGAACGGTGAACGCGAAGTTTATCGGTATGCCACTGCAAGCCAGGAAAACATCATGTAGAGCACGCTGAAGATAAGCGAGGTGAGCGAGATAACCTTGCCCGGCTCTGAGAACACGTGCAGTCGATCCAGGGAACCCCAGAAGTAGTGTGAGTGCGCAAAGACGCCGGCGCTAATCCAGAGGATACCGAACGCCACCCCCACATTGCCGTTGAGGACCAGTTGCTCGGTGTTGAAGAAGATCGCGCGTTGGGCCAGACAGCAGCAAAGGCCATAGAACGCCAGCGCCAACGGCACGACGATTCCCCCTATCCATTTCGACTGCGGCGTGCAGGACGGAGGGCCGAAGGATTCTTCGCACACATCGAAGAGAACCCGACCCGTGTGTTGTGCAAACAAGCGCATGCCTGTGTCCTCCCAAGCTATGTCTTGACCTTCTATCAGGACATACGCCTCGCAGGCCGGGGTTATTCGTGGGATTCAGGGAAGCACGCACTCATTCAAAGCCGGGTGCCACGCTCAAACTTGTTTGAGCGTGTCTTGCGATACGCCAAGCGCCCCGCCGCCTACACGCTCAAGCTGGAGCTTGAGCGTGGCACACAACCTGTGGCACTGACCCTCCATTTGGCCAAAGGGTTACGCCCGCCGCATGGCCCCGTCTGTTGTGCACCGCCTGCCCCAATCCGGCTTGGGGGTATCAAGAGAAATCATGTTGCCACGGCAGGTCGACGGGGGTATTAATCGGCGAGGCCGATCTTTGGAGTGCGCAAGCCCTGCTTGCACCTTCGTTGGTGGGTGCCATGCTCCCGCCAGTGGCCGAAGCATGGCTTCGACCTCAAAAGGCTGGAGCCTGGCTCCAGCACTCCAAATCCTCGCTCCATGAGTATTCTTGATACCCCCAATTCGGTTTTACGTGGCAGCAGATTTCGAGAGTCAGCTTAAAGCTTCTTCAGGATGCGTATCGCCTTCGCGGCGTCGGCGGCCTTGTCGAGAGCAAGGTGCGCAACGAAGCGCTTGCCGATAGCGGCAGCCGACAGGCCGCGCAGGTTGATCCCCGCCTCGGCGAGCGCGCCCGTTATCTTGGCGCCGATCCCCGCCTTGTCCGGCCCTTCGATGCGGACGGAATGCAGGCTCTTGGCCTTCTTCAGCCCGGCCTTCTTCGCAGCGGCCAGTTGCTTCGCGCCTTTGACCGGCGTGAGGAACACGACTCCCGCCCCACGCTTCTCGGGGGCGCGGCGTGCGATGACAAACTCCAGCACGGCCCCGGCCTCCGAGACGGCATCCAACTTCTCGGCCAGGCCGCCGGGGCGATCCTTGATCGTGCCCGCCCAAACATCAACCCGTCTCACATCAAGAGCCATGGTCGGTCCTCCAAAAAATACCCAGATCACCCAAAAACGCACACGCTCATGTCACAGGAAGTATATCACAGGTTTCCGTTCTGTCAAATATGGAAAGTGGGAGCTTACTCCTCCCGAGCGATTCCCCATTTCGTTGAGAGGTAATCTTCGATGACCTCGACTTCATCAAACGACAGGAAACGATCATATAAAATGACCTCGGCAATGTCGCCCGCGAGACACTGGCCGGCGCTGGCGGCGGTGCCGAAGATGGTTATCCTGTCAAGCACGGTGTGTGCCTTGCTTGTTTTGAAGAAGGTCTCAGCGGCGTACGGCGTAGGCTTCTCGGCATTCGGCCGCGTGATATGCCAGTTCGGCTCGATCCAGTCTTTTCCTTCGCCGGAGTACGATGCCATAATCCGTTGCCAGTTGGGGCCCGCTGCGCTGGGACCCTGTGACACGATGAAGACCGTGAACGCCCCCTCACCTGGCCGGATCGTGCCAATGGTCATGTTCGCCGTGCCGTCGCCTCGAACGACCGGCTTGCCGTTTATGGCATTCGTGACGAGAAGCAGCCCCCCCTTCTTCGCGACGGCGTGGTGGCTCCGGCCCGACTTGTCCTTCCACATGCCGATGCGTCCCTGCTCATCTTTCTCGATGGTCGCCGCATCGCTGGCATCGAGCCAGAGCTGGAGTCCCTTCGTGATCATCCCGGTTTCGGAGATAGGCCGGGGCGGGCGGTACTGCAGATCGAGCTCTGTTGCGGGGATGTTCGGGTCATCACTCCAGTCCGCGCCCGGACGCCAGTAGGAAGCGCCGAATTCGTATGCCCCGATGTCGGGGGCCTTGCCCTTGTAGCCGTCGGTAACCCCCGCGACCACCATGCCCGCATCGATCGCCCCGGAACCCTCGGAGGGAACGCCGTTTTTCTCGATGGCGTACGCGCCGTTGTGGCTGATCTCCGGCGCCAGCTCGCCCTGCACGAACATGCGAGGATCGGTTCTCCTCAGTCTGCCGATCACCAGGTTGTTGAGGATGCGCGTGCCCTTCTGCGTGGGCGTGTATGCGGCATACGTGTACACGCCGAAAGGCTCCCTGTTCCCGCGCAGCGTGTTGTTGCAGATCAGGTTGTTAAGGGAATCGCTGTTCAGGCGGATCCCCGAGCTTGAGTTGTTCCAAACGACGTTGTGGTGGACCACATAGTTCCTGCTGAAGTTGTCCAGGTAGATGCCCACGGTGTGGCTGCCCATGTTGTCGTGGACCCAGTTGTGGGCGATAACACTCCCCTCGCCGTCGGTGCCCCAGGAGTAGGTCGCGCCGGAGTCGTTGTTCAGCAGATTGGCGTGGTGGATGTCATTGTATTCGATACGAATACGTTTGGCGCCGCCGTGACCGATCAAGTCACGCCCGCCTCGGAAGATGGTGCAGCGGCGTACCACCGCGCCCACCGCCCGGCGGAGGCTGAGCGACGATTTGACGGAGCCCATGTAGCCGGCGTCGTGGATGATGCTGTTGATCAGCTTGTTGTCCCGCCCCCCGATGGACAGGGCGGAACTTGCCGAGTAGACGATGCTGCACCGACGCCACTCGTTGTTGCTCCCTGAGACGATGTTGGTCGCCGTGGGGACTCTGCGACCGTTCATCTCGCGGAAGTGATCGGGGTAGCGCAGATGGCAGTGGTAGACGAGGCAGTCCTGCGACTTGGTCATGTTGATCCCGGCCGCGAAGATGCGAAGGCCATGGAGCTCGATGTGGGCGCGGTCGGTCAGGTCGAAGGCGTGGATGCGCTGCTTCACCTCGACCGCCCGTCCCGCGGGCGATCCGCCGCCCACGGCCCACAGGTAGACCGTCTTCTTCTCGGCATCGAGATACCATTCCCCCGGCGAGTCGAGGCCGGCCAGACTGCCGTAGAGGATGTAGGGGTTGCCCTCCTTCGGCCGGTACGGATCGCGCTTGTGATACGTGTCCTTGCGCTTGTGCTCCAGCGTGCTATCGAAGCGCAGCTCCTTGCCCGGCGCATAGCCGACCACGCGGCGGGTGGCGTTGGTCCAGCAGGAGCCCGGCCAGATCAGGACCACGGCGCCGTTCCAGTCTCCCGGTGGCAGATTCGGGTCGGCGAGGATCGTGTAGTCGGTTCC